>NZ_JYDF01000168.1:0-8134 GCF_003263525.1 Rahnella sp. NRRL B-41462
TGGTTTACGGACGGAATCAGTTGCATCGCGCGACCTTGTAAAATGCAGAGGGCGCAACTTCCGTTTGAAGCCACGCCCTGTTTCATTACCCCACGCAATAGCCGTTTCTGCCTGCATGTTTGGCGTCATACAGCGCACCGTCGGCACGTTTGAGTAATTCCAGCGAAGTCATGCCCGGCGACCATTGCATAATGCCCTGGCTGACCGTCACCGTGTCTGCCACCTGTGATAAGGCGTGCGGGATAGCCGCCTGCGTTACGCTTTGCCTGATGCGTTCCGCGACGACCTCCGCATCGTCGGCGGTGGCGCTGTGCAGCAGGATCACAAACTCCTCACCGCCATAACGGGCCACCAGATCGGCCGGTTGTCTTACGACCTGTTTAAAACACTCCGCGATGCCCACCAGACAAGTATCTCCGGCCTGATGGCCGTAATGGTCGTTGTATTTTTTGAAATAATCCACGTCAATCATGATCAGGGAAAAGGTGCCGCCCTGACGTTCCGTTTGCGCAATCAGTTGTTCAAGCTGATTATCAAGCTGGCGGCGGTTCGCTACGCCCGTCAGCGGATCATAATGCGCCAGATTATCCAGCTTGCTGACCAGCAACTGGTTGTCGCATTCCCGCCTGACAGAAAGGACAAACCAGCGGCTGAGCATAATACGCGCGCTTTCAAACAGGGCGCTGACGACAATCATCGCAGCGATTTCCAGAATCGGAATATCCGCTTTCAGCAGTACCAGATGAAAAAATAATGAAAACCACAGCGGTAATGTGAAGCTGTAAAGGATCGGCATGGTCGGGTACAGCGCAATCAGCGCCGTAAAAATCAGCATACAGAACAGCGGGAAGACCAGTTGTTGCTGCGTGTCACTGGCCAGCATGAAATGGAACACCACGGCCCAGAATAAACCGACCAGAAACGCCAGTATCATCGCGGGCGTACGTGAGCGTATGAAGCGCAGCACGGGCAAAAGAATGATAAAAAATACCAGGAAAATCAGGGCTAAATTATCCAGAACCGGACCGGAAACCGCCACGTCGGCGTTCGGATCCAGTAATACCCTGAACTGATGACGTCCGAATAAAAAAAGCACAAAACCAAGATTGGCGAGCAGCAACCAGATAGCGCTGATGCGCAGTGAGGCTTTTTTATAGTGATCCAGCAGGGCGTTAAACGCTGTGTCTTGCCGCGTGTGAGTGGTTTTTTGCATGGTTTTCCTTAACGTCGTCTTCGTGGATAGTGTAGACGAGGAAGAGTTTTTACTCCTCCCCCTGCGGAGGCCGGGAGGGGTTTTAAGGACGAAACGATGGCCAAAGCAGACATCAACTTCTTGATTTTTTTGTAATACCCCAACCCTCCCCTTCGCAGGGGAAGGCGTTGTCCGGTGTTCGTAGACAGGCAGCCAGTTGTTCCCCAGTTACGCCCGCGATGACCATCTCATTCACGGGGGGCGCAAAGGCAAACTCCCTTAACCATTGCTGCCTCGCCGCTTCCAGCCTGTCAGCGGGCCGCGCGCTAAGCGATTCCCGCAACACGCAGCGCTTTTCTTCCAGTGTCTCCGGGGTAATGCCGTCAATGATGGCCGGGATCTGCGCGATAAACGTATGGATAAACCCCAGCAGTGTTTCTGCGCTATACGTCGGCGATTGTAATGCAAACAAAATGCCGGACTGGCGGGCGGTCTGATGGAAACGGCAACTCACTACGTATCCGACATTTTTTTCGACGCGCAATTGCTGGAAGAATTTGGGTTCGAGGAACGACGCTAAAATCTGCGTGGCGGCCAGGCATTCAGCGGTGTTTTCCGCCAGCGGACAGAATAGCAATACCGCAGCATCGTCTCCGGCGGTCGTGAATTCATGCACTCCGCCTGACGAGCTGCTGACCACTTCCGGCAGTTTTGCCAGCAGGGTGCGTATCGCGATATCCGATGCCAGCTGATGCTGTTCCTGCTCAAACAGCCGTTTGCCTTGTGCCAGCGCGGCGGGAGAAGGCGCGCGCAGCAGTTCGAGCGCCGTGGCGAGCGTGCGCGTCGCCCATGCCTGAGAGCCGCTAAGTTGTAATAATCCGTTGCCCTGCGCACAGGTAAACACCAGAGAATGACCTGCATGGGCAGATTGCGCGCAAAGGGCGCGCAGGCTGGCGCGGGCGATACACGCCTGAAGTAAGGTCAGCGGGGCACCGGTGGTCAGGATGCTTTCCCCTGTTTTAAGCGTGATTCCGGCGGACGGGAGGTAAAACCTAAAAGGTGATTTCGTGACGTTGTCACATTGTGATTGCCATTCTTTAAAACTGACCGGCAGGGTGAAGCCTTTTACCGGGGTGTTTTGACCAGACACATCCGGCGCAATCCACAGCCGCGTCATGTTTTCCGGCTTTAACTCGCTGAGCAATATCTGCCAGCCGTTATGCGCGGCGGGCGGGAAATCCAGGGTGCGGGCGCGCAGTTGATCCAACGGCGTCAGGCGGCTGAAATCGCGATGCGCGAGGGCAATGTAATGTTGCAAATGCCCGGTGCGTAAAGCATGAATCTGTTGCAGCCAGTGGCAGAACAGTGTTTCCACACGTGCACATAAAACAGGCGTGGTATCGCAGACGAGAAATTCAATACTGAGAATAGCGTCACTGTCGGATGCGTACGGCAGCGAAACCTGCACGCTGTCTGCCAGCGCCTGGGTTCGAAGTTGATCCAGCAAACTGCCCGGTGCTTCATCCGCCAGGAGCTGACGCAATAACGTCAGCGCGGGCGAGGGCGTGACCGGGAACGAAAAACGCAGTCGTGGTGACCCGTCAAGACGCAATTGCAGATGGCGTTCGTCGCGCAATACCAGAGGCTGAGCAGGCGCTGGCTGAGAACCGTTGCAGGCAACAAAGGCATTGCCGTAACGCTCTGCCAGCGTGGTCAGTTCAGCGACAGATTGCGGCCCCTGTAACCACAACGTGAGCTGCCCTGCGGTGAAGAATTGCTGATGATAGTCCGTCAGTGCCTGTTGCAGAGCGGAAATATCCTCACCGAAAGCGGTACGGTTACCGACGTGAAAATCATGCAGTTGTGCCGGAGCCGCAAAGGCCAGACTCAGCGCCGCATTACAAAGGGAATCCGCATGACCGGTCAGCATGCGGTATTCGGCGTCGATCACCGCCACTTCCTGCTGCACGGCCTCCGTTGCCAGCAAAGGTTGCGCCAGCATATCCGTCAGACGCGCCAGACCGTCTGCAAACTTTGCCGGTGTCATATCGAAAAACCACGCCGTCGAGGTGGCGTGCGTGCTGGCGTTGAGTCGCGCTCCTTCGGACTGCGCCCACATCATCAGCCGTTCATCACCCTGAAACTGACGGCTTCCGGCAAACACGACGTGCTCGAACAGGTGCGCCAGACCGGGAAACGCGGGCGGTTCGTGATGACTTCCGGCATCCAAATGAATGAGTGCGGCAGCACGCGAGGCCTGTGGGTCGTGAAGAATATTGACCCGCAATCCGTTAGCCAGTGTCAGGGTGTGTACGGCTGGCAGCATCAGACCCTCAGCCTTTAAAAATCAACTGCGAGTTCGCGCGGTTGCGGAACTGCAACTGATTGATCTGAATGTTGGTGCAGTTGGCCTGTTCGCGAGCTGCCACAATTTTGCCATGATGTTCGGATTTGGAGCACACCGGATCGGCGTTGTCGGCGTTGCCGGTGAGCATAAACGCCTGACAGCGGCAGCCGCCGAAGTCTTTCTCTTTTTCAGAACAGGAACGGCAGGGTTCCGGCATCCAGTCGAAGCCGCGGTATTTGTTAAAGCCGAACGAGTCGTACCAGATTTCCTGCAAGGTATTTTCCAGTACAGACGGGAATTCGACCGGCAACTGACGCGCGCTGTGGCACGGCAGCGCCATGCCTTCCGGCGTCACACTGAGGAATATCGCTCCCCAGCCGCCCATGCAGCCTTTCGGACGTTCTTCGTAATAATCGGGCGTCACAAACAGCAGGTTGGCCAGATTACCGGTGCCCGCCATTTTCTCGCGATACTGATGCACCACATTTTCGGCGCGGGCGATCTGCTCGCGGGTCGGCAATAGTCCTTCGCGGTTAAGCTGCGCCCAGCCGTAAAACTGACAGGTCGCCAGCTCAACGTCATCGGCTTCCAGCTCGATACTCAGGTCGATAATCTTGTCGATCTGGTCGATGTTATGGCGGTGCAGCACGAAGTTCAGCACCATCGGATAACCGTGGGCTTTCACCGCTTTTGCCATGTCGAGTTTTTGCCGGAATGCTTTAGCGTTACCCGCCAGTGCGGCGTTCAGCGTTTCATCGCTGGCCTGAAAACTGATCTGGATATGATCCAGTCCGGCTTCGGCAAACGCATCGATTTTCTTCTCGGTCAGCCCGATACCGGACGTGATCAGGTTGGTGTAAAAACCGAGATCGCGGGCAGCACGGATAAGTTCAGGCAAATCTTTACGCACCAATGGCTCGCCGCCGGAGAAACCGATTTGCACTGCACCCATTTCCCGCGCTTCTTCGAACACTTTGATCCACTGTGCGGTGGTCAGCTCTTTTTCCTGTTTGGCGAAATCAAGCGGGTTCGAGCAATACGGACATTGCAACGGGCAGCGGTAGGTCAGTTCGGCCAGCAGCCACAACGGTGGTTTGACCGCAGGTTTAAGCAGGTTCACGGAAGGTAATCCACTTTTGAGCATGGGCCTGAGCGAAGAAATCTTTGACGTCATCATTCACGCCACCGGCTTCCGGGAAGCGGGCATTCAGCTCATCGATGATATTGGCAATCGTCCGCTCGTCGTCGACCAGTTGCAAAATGAAGGTCGCGCTGTCGTTAAGTTTCGCCATCCCTTCCGGATACAGAATTACGTGGCAGTCCTGCGTTTTCTCAAACTGCATGCGGTAGCCGCGACGGAACATCGGCGTGTAGTGTTCGGTAATGGTGATCACAGAAGTCGTCCTTTATGCCAGACCGCCTGTTGCGTCACGCTGTGGTACGGCGGGCGGTTCAGTTCGTAAGCCATGCTCATGGCATCGAGCATGCTCCACAGAATGTCGAGTTTGAATTGCAGGATTTCCAGCATGCGCTGCTGTTTTTCGACGGTATCGCAGTATTCCAGCGCCAGTTGCAGGCCGTGTTCCACGTCGCGATTCGCCTGACTCAGACGGCTGCGGAAATAGCCATAACCTTCTTCCTCAATCCATTTGTAATGCTGCGGCCAGGTATCGAGACGCGCCTGATGGATTTGCGGGGCGAACAGTTCAGTCAGCGAGCTGCATGCCGCTTCCTGCCAGACGGCGCGGCGCGCAAAGTTAACGTAAGCATCGACCGCAAAACGTACACCCGGTAACACCTTTTCTTCTGAAAGCAGCACATCACGATCCAGACCGACCGCTTCCCCCAGTCGCAGCCAGGCTTCGATACCGCCTTCACTGCCGCCGTAGCCGTCGTGATCGAGAATACGCTGCACCCATTTGCGTCGGGTTTGCGCATCCGGGCAATTGGCCATAATGGCCGCGTCTTTCAGCGGAATGCTGGTCTGATAATAGAACCGGTTCGCTACCCAGCCCTGAATTTGCTCGCGCGTCGCCTGACCATTGTGCATCGCAATATGGTACGGATGATGGATGTGATAAAACGCGCCTTTGGCCCGCAGCGCCTGTTCAAAAGCTTCCGGCGTCATCGGTGACGTCCGGTTTGAAGATGTCGTCATAATCGTTTTACCTAAAGTTCGATGCGCATCCCGTCCCAACTGACTTCGATGTTTTGCTGCGTCAGTGCCTGCCGCTCGGCAGAGGCTTCATTGAGGATCGGGTTGGTATTATTAATATGGATGAGAATTTTGCGTTCTGCCGGAAGGGAAGACAGCAGGGCAATCAGCCCTTGTTCTTCGGCAAGGGCCAGATGGCCCATGTCCTTGCCGGTATTGCGGCCGACGCCGGTGGTCGCCAGCTCGTTGTCCTGCCACAGCGTGCCGTCAATCAGCAGGCAATCAGCTTTATGCAGCCACTTCAGCAGTTCATCATCTGGCTCGCCCAGACCCGGTGCGTACAGCAGCGAGGTGCCGGTTTTCGTGTCTTCAATAAACAGCGCGATATTGTGGCCGGGGAGCGGTTTGCCGCGGTATTTCGAATAAGGCGGCGCGTTACTCAGCAGCGGAATGGCCGTGAATTTCAGATTCGGGCACACGGCCACGGAGAAGCGCTTCTCCGGCCCGATAGCGTGGTGTTGCAGGCCGCCATTCCAGTGCGAAAGCATGGTGAAAATCGGGAAGCCGGTGGTGAGATCTTCATGCACTTCCGGCGTGCACCACACCTGATGCGGACAGCCTTCGCGTAAATTCAGCAGGCCGGTGCAGTGATCAATCTGGCTGTCGGTCAGGATGATGGAGCCGATGGCGGTACCGCGTAAAACGTCGTGTTTTATCAGTTCCGGCGTGGCGGCAATCTGGTGGCAAATGTCCGGTGAGGCGTTACACAGCACCCAGTCGGTGCCATTGTCGCTGACGGCAATTGACGACTGGGTCCGCGGAGAGGTTTTCATGGTGCCGTTGCGAACGCCCTGACAGTTGCGGCAATTGCAGTTCCACTGAGGGAAGCCGCCGCCTGCCGCGGAACCAAGTACGATAATCTGCATGTGAGAACCAGGGGGAAAAGGAAGGAAGATGCCCACAGTTAACCGTGGGCACAAGGGATTAGCGGTTAGAAATGTACAGCGTCACTTCTAAGCCTAAACGCAGGTCTTCGAAAGAAGGTTTAGTCCACATAATTACGTCCTCTTGGTGATTACAGTTTTAAGTTCACTGCCGTTTTAATTGCGGCAGGTGATCGGCTTATTGTCAAATATCGCTGGTTTGGCTAAGAAAATGTTGCGATGAGCTCAAACCGATATTGCCCTGTAAGCCACAGGGATTAGCGCAAAATGCCGGATGAAAAACTATTCACCCCACGTTTGCTTTAATACTTTCAGCCAGTTACGGCAGGCGATTTTTTCGATCAATACGTCGCCGTAACCCGCATCAGACATGGCCTGAATCAGTAACGGCAATCCGGCGACATCGCCGAGGACATCCGGCACATTGATGCCGTCGAAATCCGAACCAAAACCGACATTTTCTTCGCCCAGTTTACCAAGAAGGTTATCAAGATGTTTAACAATTTCGGTGATTGGGGTGTCACCGTTACGTTTTCCATCCGCCCGCAGAAACGCTGTGCCGAAATTAACGCCAACAAAGCCGTCGCTTTCCGCAATGGCAGCCAGTTGTTTATCGGTCAGGTTGCGCGGTTGCGGGCATAGCGCATGCACATTGGAATGGGTGGCAACCAGCGGTGCATCGCTGAATTTTGCCGTCTGCCAGAAGGCCCTTTCGTTCATGTGCGAGACATCGAACAAGATCCTTTTCCGGTTACACTCACGCAGCAATCCAAGCCCGGCGGGCGTCAGGCCCTCACCGGTATCCGGCGAACCCGGAAAATCGCCTTTCACGCCGGTCCCAAACTGATTGGGTAAATTCCACAGTGGGCCGATGCTGCGCAGCCCTTTTTCATACCAGAGTTCCAGCCGCGAGAAGTCATCTCCCAGCGCTTCCGCGCCTTCAATATGCATCACCATTGCCAGCACGTCGTGAGCAATACACTGCTCAATTTCGGCGACCGTCCGGCAGGTTTTTGCCCGCCCGGATGACTGTGTTTCGATACGTTCCAGCAGTGAAATCTGTGCCTGTGTGATGGCTAACGCGTCATGAGGCACAGCCGGAGAATTTGGCTTCAGTTGTGGTATATACGAATCAGGTGGTACGAAAATGGCAAATAAGCCACCCGCGAAGCCACCGAGGCGACAACGCCTGAGATCGAGATGTCCTTCCAGTGAGCCATCAAGAAACAGGGCAGCAGGATCTGCTGCATCATGCAGCCACAGGCGCAGTAACAGGTCGTTATGACCGTCGAAGACAGGGGGATGTGGAATGGTGTTCATGATGTTAATGGTACTTTATAAAAGCACGAAAATGTATGCGGAATATGTAATGGTTTGTTTGGGTGATGTTAAGTGATTTGACTGACTTGTTTTCATGTGGAGGTGAAAGAAAAATACGGCTTTGACCTTTTGTCTGCTGGTCAGGCAAATCTCAGTCAGCTCCCTCCCCTGCGAAG
>NZ_JYDF01000169.1:0-18354 GCF_003263525.1 Rahnella sp. NRRL B-41462
GCAGGGGAGGGAGTCGCCCCAGCCAGTCTTCACATTTCTTAAGCATCCCCGACAAGAACGAACAGAAACTGTCATCCGTCCGTCACATTCCCCCTTTACCCTCACCTGCACTAATAAGTCCCAAAGAGGATAGTACCAACCATGATCATTCCAGCTACAGCCAGCGGGAATGCGCCTGCGCGCATGTCTTCTCCCCCCGCGATCTCTGTCCATCAGGTGTCCCATTTCTTTGGGAGCAACCCGGTACTCAATCACGTCAATTTATCCGTGCCGGAAGGCACGATCCTCGCCCTGCTTGGCCCTTCCGGCTGCGGAAAAAGTACGCTGCTGAAAATGCTGGCGGGATTACTCCATCCTGCGTCAGGACAAATCAGCTTTGATGGTGTCACTGTCGCCAGCGGAAAAATCAGTCTGCCACCGGAAAAACGCAATCTCGGCATGGCCTTTCAGGATTATGCCCTGTGGCCGCACATGACCGTGCGCCAGAACGTCGCGTTTCCGTTGCAGATGCGCGGCATCCGCGGTGCGATACAGCAGGAGAAAGTGATGGCGGCGCTGGAGCGCGTCGGACTGGCGGATTTTGTCTCCCGCCGCCCTGCCGAACTTTCCGGCGGTCAGCAACAGCGTGTGGCCCTCGCCCGCGCCATTGTGGCTGAGCCACGCATTTTGCTGTTCGACGAGCCGCTGTCGAATCTTGACCGCGACCTGCGGGAAAGCCTGTGCGAGGAAATGGCAACATTGTTGCGCCAGCTCGGCACCACGGCGGTGTATGTCACCCACGATCAGCACGAGGCTCACGCACTCGCTCACCGCATTGCGCGCATGGACAAAGGCGCGATCGCCAGCATTGACCAGATTGACCCTTCCGTTGTTTCACCTTTTGTTGCTTAACCTTTGATGGAATGAAAATGATGACCCGCACACACAACAAAACCTCCAAAACGTTTTCCCGTACCAAAACAGGCGTAATGACAGCAATGACTCTTTCTCTCGCAATGGCGGCAGGCAACGCTCAGGCACTGACGCTCTACACCGCCGGGCCGGGCTCGCTGGCAAAAAAACTGGCGGCAGGCTATGAAAAACAAACCGGCGTAAAAGTCGATGTGTTCCAGGCAACAACCGGCAAAGTGATGGCTCGCCTGGAAGCCGAACAGGCCAACCCGCGGGCCGATATACTTATCTCAGCATCCTGGGATACCGCAACCGATCTCGAACAACGTGGCTGGTTGCTTGAATACCAAAGCCCCAATGCGGCACAGGTTCCCGCGCAGTTTAAAACCCCCTATTACGTCGCTCAGGGTATTTCCGCACTGGGCATCGTCTGGAACACAAAAAGTGGGACGACCGAGCCTAAAGACTGGGGCGATTTAGCCAAACCGGAATTCAAAGACAAAGTGACCACGCCGGACCCGTCTCTCTCCGGGGCGTCTCTGGATTTGCTGATCGGTCTACAAAATGCCCACGCGCAACAGGCCTGGAAACTGTTTGAGGATCTGAAAGCCAACGGCATGATTATCGCCGGACCCAACGCACAGGCGCTGACGCCGGTCTTACAGGGCGCGAAAGCTGCGGTATTTGGCGCGGTTGATTATGTGTCATACGCCAGTATGCAGGACGGCGAATCGGTCAAAGTGATTTTCCCGAGCAGCGGAACGGTTATCGCCCCGCGCCCGATGATGATCCTCAAATCCAGCCAGCAGCCCAAAGAAGCCAAAGCCTTTATCGATTACGCGCTGTCGCCTGAAGGCCAGAAACTGGTCGCCGATGCCTGGCTGATGCCAGCCCGTACGGATATCGACGCCAAACGCCCGCTGTTTAAATCGCTGAAATTATTACCGGAAGCATCACAGGCTTCCGCATCACGTAAAGACGTTCTCGACCGCTTCGCGAAACTGTTCGGACAGCAATAATCCCTTCCCGGGCTGTTTGAAAAAGCAGCCCGCTTCTGAGATTTAATCAATGAATAGAAATGCTTTCCTGCCGGGCATGACGGGCATTGCGCTGTTACTGCTGGTCGCGGTGCCGGTCAGTTTTGTGATTTTACAGGCGGTCTTTCCGCATCTGGATGCCGGCAGTTATTCGGCACCGTTCAGTGCATTTTATCGTGTTTTCCAAGAACCTCAGTTACGTGAACTGTTCGCGACAACATTAAAAGTCGGTCTGGGCGTGGCGATATGCAGCGGCCTGATTGGCATTCCATTAGGTGCCTTGCGCGGCCTGTTCGTGCTACCCGCCGCCGCGCTGTGGGACATCCTGTTTCTGGTGCCCTTCCTTTTACCGCCGTATATTGCCGCGCTGTCATGGATGCTGGCGTTACAGACCCACGGTTATGTCCAGCAACTGCTGCCGTGGCTGCATCTGAATGATTTTTTGTTTTCGCTGCCGGGCATGGTGATGGTGATGACGCTGAATGTGTTTCCGGTCGTGTATTTCGCGGTATCGCGCAGCATGGCCGCCAGCGGCAGTCGTCTGGCAGATGTTGCGCGTATTCATGGTGCGGGTCCGTGGCGGGCATTTTTGCGCATCACTTTACCCATGGCGTTACCGGCAATGGCCTCCAGTTTGTTACTGGCGTTTACGCTGTCGATTGAAGAATACGGCGTGCCCGGCGCGCTGGGTTCGCGCAGCGGCATTCTGATGCTCACCACCGGCATTGAACAGCGCCTTGCCGACTGGCCGATCGACCTGCCCGGCGCGGCAGTGCTGTCGCTGATGCTGGTAGCAATTGCGCTTTGTGCGTACAGCGTTCAGCGTGCAGTGCTGGCGGGCAAGAATGTGGAAAGCGTGACCGGCAAACCGGCGGACGTGACACAAAAAACGCCGGGAGTCTGGACAATTCCGGTGCTGATGTTGTTTACAGCGGTGGCAGTGATTGCCGTCGCACTGCCGATTGTCTCCACACTGGCCACGGCGTTTTCCCGCACGTTGTCCGGCGGGCTGTCGTGGCAGAATCTGACCTTCCGCCACTTCAGTAATCTGTTTGCCGCGCACGGCGACGCGCTGAGTGCGCTGTCGACCAGCCTCAGTCTGGCGCTGGGTACCGCGCTGATCGCCGGGGCGACCGGCTTTCTTGCCTCGTGGCTGGTAGTGGCACGAAAAATTCGCGGTGCGGCGGTTATCGACGGTTTATCGCTGTTACCGGCGGCATTGCCGGGGATTGTGGTGGGTGTCGGTCTGATTCTGGCCTGGAACCGCAGTTTCTGGCCGGTGACGCCGTACAACACCTGGGGAATTCTGCTGCTGGCTTACTGCTGCCTGTTGCTGCCTTATCCGGTGCGTTATGTCAGCGCCGCGTTGAAGCAGATTGGCGGCAATCTGGACGCCGCCGCACGGGTGCACGGTGCCACGGCGGCGCAGACATTGCGTCTGATCCTGCTGCCGCTGGTATTTCCGAGCCTGCTGGCATCAATGATGATGGTTTTTGCCGTGGCGTCACGGGAACTGGTGACGTCCCTGCTGCTTTCACCGGCGGGCGTACAGACCGTATCGGTGTATGTCTGGCGTCAGTTTGAACAGGGTTCGGTGGGCGACGGGATGGCGATGGCGTCGGTTGCAGTGCTGCTGAGCCTGACGCTGATGTTGATTGCGGTCAGGCTGCAACAACGGCCCCCGGCTTAGCTTTCCCGCTGCGGTTCAGCGTGCGGGCGGTCACCGGAGGGGATCAGCAAACCGGCGGCGACTGCCAGTAGCGAAATCACTGCAGACACCACAAATACCCAGTGCAGCGACGCCGCCACGCTGTCGGTCAGAGCACCCAGTTGCTGGCTATCCATTGCGCTGCGGGTGGCTTTCTCCATCAACAGCTGTACCGGATCGTTTACCTGCGGCAGACGATATTGCAGATTCAGATTCAACGTTGCGCCAAGCACCGCGGTGCCAATGGCGGAACCCAGCATACGGGTAAAGAGTGTTGAGGCCGTCGCGATGCCGCGGATAGCCGGTTCAACGCTGTTTTGCACCGAGACAATAAAGGTGGTATTACACAACCCCATGCCCGCGCCAATCGAAAATGCCGCCAGACGCGCCATCCACAAACCGGACGATGGCGAAAGCAGCAACAGCGCCAGACTTCCGCCGACCAGCAATAATCCGCCAATGACCGCCGTTGCACGGTATGAAGTCGCCTGCATCAGACGGCTGCTGAACATGCTCGCCAGCGGCCAGCCAATCGACATCAGCGCCAGCGTGGTGCCCGCCTGTAACGGCGTTCCGCCGAGTACGCCCTGCACATAGGTTGGCAAAAATGCGCTGATACCCATCATGGTGGCGCCAATGATCAACCCGCCAACATTTCCGGCAATAATCACTTTGCTTTGCCACAGCGCCAGCGGGAACAAAGGCTCCGGCGTTTTACGCTCCTGGCGGATAAGCAGCCATGCGCTGCAAACGGCTAATGCCATCAGTGCCAACGCCCAGTAACCCAGCACTTCAGCCTGCAACAGCGCCAGGAGTAAGGCCGCGACAGAAAGGGTCAGATAACCGGTACCGGCCAGATCCAGCTTATGTGGTTTACGCTGTCCGTCCGGCGGCAGGTATTTCACCAGAATGATCATCGCCACCAGGCCGACAGGCACGTTCACCCAAAACACCACCGCCCACGGGAAATGGGAAACAATAAACGCTCCCATCAGCGGGCCGACAATCGCCGAAACGCCCCATACGCTGGACAAATATCCCTGCGCTTTTGCCCTTTCCTGCGGGCCGTACACATTGGCAATCAGCGTGGTGGCTATCGGCGTGATTGCCCCTGCACCCAGTCCCTGCAGGGCACGAAAGCCGATCATCCAGCCAAGCGAAGGGGCGAATCCGCACAGAACAGAGCCGATCAGAAACAGCGTGGTACCGATGAAAAACATTTTCCGGCAACCATACAAATCCGCCAGCCGCCCGTAGATGGGTACGCTGATCGCCTGCGTCAGCAGATAGACGGCGAACACCCAACCGAGCAGCGAGAACCCACCCAGATCGCCAATAATGGTTGGCATCGCCGTCGCGACAATGGTCACTTCTACGGCGGCCATAAACATCGACAACATGCAGGCGGCAAGGATTAGAGGTCGGTGAGAAGATTTAACAGCAGACTTTACTTCAGGATGATTGACGGCCATGTTCTTTGTTTTCTTTAGCATTGTTTTGATGAGTGCACGCAGGCAGATACCAAATTATAGACAAAAAAGAGGCGCCGGGTTTGCACACAGCGCCTGTTAAGGACAGTTTAATTATGACAACATCAGTTATAAGTGTTGACTAAAAAAAGATGATTTATTGAGAAAGCGATTATGCGTCCTCTGGCCTGAATAAATGGATGGGTAAAGTGAGGCGTACGGGGGCTAATAAGTTGGAAAAAGCCAATGACCGGGAGGGAGCAAAATGTCCACTACCATTAGTCCAGCGCGTCAGTCGCCCGGCACTAAATACGAGCTCACCAGCGAAATAAACTCCGCGTTCCCTTTCTATTATCACTCCCCCCTTTTTATGTTCACAGATACCCGTAAGAGAAGTATGTCCATGGACATTTTGATAATCTGCCTTGCCGCAAATAACAGCCCCCGGAGCATCATCCATGATAGCAAACACCCAGCCACCTCCATTTGGTACAAGGGTGCGTTGAGGATCCATTATATTAACAAGTTTATAATTTCCCGCCGCCTGACGGATAACTTCATAAACATATAACGGATTAGCGGGCTCCTGATCGACACATTTAGGGTCGATCACTTTCATCATTTTGCGTTTAAGCAACATGCTGTTCAATTTTGAATATTGCTGTTTTTCAGGCACTTAATACCATCCATGATAAATTTTAAAAAACCGTCAGCCTCATACTTTAATCACCATTTCCAGGTTAAAGCTGGACAGGTCGATAAACTTCGCCATATCGCGGCTTTCCGCACGAGGTAAATACGGAATTTCACCGAGCAGCGGTGCGGAAATATTGGCGCTGAGCGCATCAATCGTTTCCTGGTAGTGAGCCAGACAGGGATTAATGCGGTTCGCCACCCAACCAAGCAGTGGTAAACCATCCGCAATAATCGCCTGCGCGGTTAATAACGCATGGCTGACACAACCTTCCTGAATACCTACCACTAATACTACCGGCATATTTTGCTGGCGGACCCAGTCCGAATATAAAAGATGCGGTGTGATCAATGTTCTCCAGCCGTCGCACCCTTCAACTACAACGGAGTCAGCCTCCTTACGCATGAAATTAAGACCGTCAGTCATTATTTCAAAAACATTTTCAGGGACCTGGCTGGCATAAATATCTTCATCAGCTAATGCCAGCGGAGTTATTTTATTAAAAGGATAAGAAATTGAAGATGACTGCTGGAGCGTTACCGCATCTTTATTTCGAACCCCGTCGGCCAGCTCCTGACTGCCTGTTGCAATAGGTTTATAGCCTAAAACGCAGCGATCCTGCGCGGCTAAAGCCTGAAGCAAGGCACGTGTGACAATGGTTTTACCTACACGGGCATCCGTACCCGTGACGAAAAAGTGCGTTAACATGGAATTCAGGCTCCGGGATCTCTCCGTCTTATTGAAAGATAGTCTCCGGTAAGAACACACCGCCAGAGACAAAGTCACGACAGAAAGTCTAGGCGATGCGGGATGAGAGCGGTTTGCGTTAGCGCAATGTTTTGTTGACTGTCCATGCAGTTAATGCCGAGGGCTTATATTTTTTTATTTACCAACACAGGTTAATGATATATCCCAATTAATGGGAATTATGACAGGGCGGCAAGGAAGAAAGTCCCGATGCGCTGACGAAGATCAAGGATTCGGGCGAACAAATGCAGCCAATGCAGAAGTAACTTCAATTTTGCAGGATATTAGCCTTGCAGTAATTTAATTAACAGGGATCCGCTATATAACGCATCTTTCACTAACGCCGCGCCGGGCATCGTTCCCTGATTATAGAATTGTGTCGATTCAAGTTTGATATTTTCGCTATAGGCGGGAAGCGATTGCTGCTGAATACAGGACATTATCGCGGGATGGAGAATATCCTGAGATAAATTCAGCGGTGAGCCGATCAGCACTTTCTCCGGATTAAACAGATTGACCATGATCGCCAGAATGCGTCCAACGCTTTGTCCGACGCTAATGATCACATCACGCGCTAGCTGATCGCCACGGTTTGCTGCATCACACACGGCCTCGATAGTCAGCGACACACCATGCAGTAAGCTGGCCGGAACCGGGACCGTTAACCGCTGACGAACCAGATCAAGAATGCTGTCAGTGCTGGCGACAGTTTCAAGGCAACCGTGATTGCCGCAATAACAGCGCTTGCCGTAAGGATCGACCTGCGTATGGCCGATTTCCGCCACACTGCTGCTGCCCGCGTGCAACACGCGCCCGCCCGTGATCACCCCGGCTCCGACGTTGTGATCAATCACCACCTGTACCACATTTTTACAGCCCCGGGAGGCACCGTATAGCAACTCGGCCAGCGTCCAGGCACCGATATCGTGCTGCACATACACCGGCAAACCGGTGTGCTCAGACAGCGTGTCACCCAGCGGCATATCAAACACGTCATGATAAAACGGCATGCGGTGCACAATGCCACGCCGTGCGTCGATCATGCCCGGTAAGGTAATGGCGATGGCGGTGAGACGTTCGAGTTTGCGCTGATGACGGATAAAAAACTGATCGATTTCCGAAATAATACGTTTAAGCAGAGGTTGCGACGCCTGTTCCGGCAGCGGGAGGACTTCTTCTACCACCAGTTTACTGCTGAGATCACGCAGACCCAGGGTAATGGAACCGAGGCTGATACGTGCTGAAAGATAATGCCAGGCCTGCGTATCGAGCGCTAAACCAATGGCCGGACGCCCGCGGCTACCGGGATCCTGAAATTCAGTTTCCAGCACCAGATGCGCCTGGATTAACTCACGAACTATCTTGGTGATACTGGCAGGAGCCAGTTGTGCTTTTTTTGACAATTCAATGCGCGAAATAGGACCAAACTGATCTATCAGGCGGTACACAGCACCGACATTGGTTTGTTTTATCTGATCTATATGTCCTGGTTGCCCGTCGGGGATCACTCAAGGAACTCCTGTTATTTTCGCGCTTCAAAATAAAGATTAGGGCTATGTTGGAGTTTTTGTTATATGTCGTCAACTATTTGATTCGTTATGTGATTTGGTGCACAAATTGCGCGAAAACACGCTCAGAATTGACTGGAAATACAGCATCTTCTGACTTCGCCTCCTTATTCTTCGTGTAACAACAAATCCATAAATGCCCGGGCTGCGGCAGTCGCAGGACGCCGTGCGTGATTCACCAGCCAAAGCTCTGTCGTGCCCTGCAGTGTGCCAAATCGCAAATACCTTACCCCTTCAACCTGAATACGCAGATAAGAAGCGGGCAAAATTGACACCCCGAGACCGGCCGCGACCAGGCCGATAATGGTCAGCGGTTCGCCGACTTCCTGAGTGATATACGGCGTGATCCCCTGCACTTTGAGCTGGCCGAGTATATCGTCGTAAAGCGACGTGCCGACATCTTTGGAGAAAAACACAAAAGGCTGATCGGCAAGGTGCTGAAAAGTCAGTTCACCCTCTTTAAGCGCATTCAGCGGATGGTCTTTGTGCACCACAGCAATCAGCGGCTCGGACAGCACAAGATGGTGTTCCAGCTCCTCCGGTAACTCGCCATTACGCATAATGCCCAGATCCAGTTTTCCCTCCAGTAACGGTTCGATCTGCTGTTTGCTGTTGAGCTGCTCAATGCGAATATTGACATCCGGATAGGTCAGACGAAAACGGTGCAAGGTGCGGGAAACACGACGTAAAAACGGTGCCGAAGAGGTCAGCCCGAGGGTCAGATTGCCAGACTCGCCGCGATGAATGCGTGCCGCCTGAGCGGACGCCTCACCGACACGCTGCAAAATCTGCCGGGCTTCCGGCAGAAACGCCTGTCCCGCCTGCGTCAGCCGCACGCTGCGGTTGTTGCGGTAAAACAGCGCGGCGCCGAGATGGGTTTCCAGCGCCTGAATTTGCTGGCTCAGCGGCGGCTGGGACATGTGCAGACGTTCCGCTGCCCGGCCAAAATGCAGTTCCTCGGCAACAGCGATGAAATAACGTAAATGACGCAGTTCGATGTGGTTCATGATGTGGATTAATTCGCCCGATTGATACTTTAAACATATCGTTTTTGACTGATTAATATATTAGACAATAAACCTCGCAGCGTTAAAATTCTTATACATTTTAAAATTAAGTTTTACAGCCCCCGTATTAAGGACTTCCAGTGAAAACCTCCCGGCGGATTTCCGCTGCACCAGCCAGTGATTCAGTTAACGACGACGAGTTAAATCCTGAAACCCCCGTCGCCCGCTCCGGACTTAAAACTCCTTTTATCAAACGTGGTACGCCGCAATTTATCCGCGTCACCCTTGCGCTGTTTTCAGCGGGTCTGGCGACGTTTGCCCTGCTGTATTGCGTCCAGCCAATTCTGCCGGTGTTGTCGCATGATTTCGGCGTTTCACCGGCCACCAGCAGCCTGTCGTTGTCGTTGTCCACCGGTTTAATGGCGATTGGCCTGCTGTTCACCGGGCCAGTTTCTGATGCCGTCGGGCGTAAATCAGTAATGGTGGTGGCGTTATTTCTCGCTGCGGGCTGCACGCTGGTCTGTTCCTTTATGCAAAGCTGGGATGGCATTCTCATCATGCGTGCGCTGATCGGCCTGTCGCTGAGCGGCGTGGCGGCAGTCGCCATGACTTATCTCAGTGAGGAAATCCACCCGAGCGTGGTCGCTTTCTCGATGGGCTTATACATCAGCGGAAATTCTATCGGCGGCATGAGCGGACGTTTAGTCAGCGGCGTGCTGACGGATTTCTTCTCCTGGCGTATCGCCGTTGCCGTCGTTGGTTTCTTCGCTTTCGCGGCGGCAATTATGTTCTGGCGCATTCTGCCGCCGTCAAAACATTTCCGGGCAAGCTCGCTGAAACCACGCAAGCTGCTGATTAACTTCAAGCTGCACTGGCGCGACAGCGGCTTGCCGCTACTTTTCGCCGAAGGTTTCCTGCTGATGGGGAGTTTCGTGACCATGTTTAACTACATCGGTTACCGTCTGCTTTCATCGCCCTACAATCTGAGCCAGGCGATTGTCGGCATTATCTCTGTGGTCTATCTGATGGGTACCTACAGCTCGCCGAAAGCCGGTGCGCTGACCGGTGTTTATGGCCGCGGCCCGGTGCTGATCGGCGCAACAGCGCTCATGCTGCTGGGGATTTTGATCACCGCCTTCTCGCCGGTCTGGCTGATTTTCATCGGTATGATCCTGGTTACCGGCGGGTTCTTCGCCGCCCACTCCGTCGCCAGCGGCTGGATCGGGCGTCGTGCACGCCGCGCAAAAGGACAGGCTTCCTCGTTATACCTTTTCAGTTATTACGCAGGGTCGAGCGTCGCCCGGGACATCAGGCGGATTCGTTCTGGCACTCATTTGGCTGGTACGGGATTACCGGGTTTACGTCAGTTTGATGCTGATTGCCGGTGTCGGTGTCGGCTTTAAGCTGATGAGCTTATCTGAGGCGAAAGCGGTTTAACTGGTTTGCTCCTCACCCTTCGCAGGGGGAGGAGCAAACCCAAAATCTACTCCCCTAATTTCCCCATCCGCCGCTGGCTATCTCCCTCAAACAACTGCATTCGTGCAGTATCAATCTGTACCCACACGCGATCCCCCGGCGCGGCACCCGATCTCACCATGCTGTAAACACTCAGGCTTTCACGGCCAAATTTACCGTGGATCAGTTCGCTCAGACCGGTCGGTTCAATCAGCGTGATGTCCAGCGGCACGGCGCCCGGCGCACCCTCTTCGCACAGCACAATGGCTTCAGGGCGGACGCCATAAATCACCTCTGAACCACTTTGCAGATTCATGATTGAAGGATCCACCGGCAACGTTAATTCCGGCGTAATCCGTAACTGCGGTGCAGAATCACCCAGTTCCAGTGTGCCGTTGATGAAATTCATTGAAGGCGACCCGATAAAGCTGGCAACGAATTTATTGGCCGGTGTGTCGTACAGTTCCAGCGGCGTGCCGACCTGCTGGATCAGGCCATGATTAAGCACCACGATACGGTCGGCGAGCGTCATGGCTTCGACCTGATCGTGCGTCACATAAACAATGGTGTTTTTCATTCTCTGATGCAGGCTTTTGATTTCAATCCTCATCTGCCCGCGTAACTGCGCATCCAGGTTGGAAAGCGGTTCATCGAACAAAAACACCTGCGGTTCGCGCACGATCGCCCTGCCCATTGCCACCCGCTGACGCTGCCCGCCGGAAAGCTCTTTCGGGCGGCGATGCAGCAGCGCGGTCAGTCCGAGGATATCGGCAGCTTTATTTACCGCAGCCTCAATCTCCGCTTTCGGGCGTTTTTGCACTTCGAGGCTGAAGCCCATGTTGCGCGCCACGGTCATGTGCGGATACAACGCATAACTCTGGAATACCATTGAAATGTCACGGTCTTTCGGCGCCACCTGATTCATCAGACGCGAACCAATATGAATGTCCCCCGCCGTCGCCAGTTCCAGCCCCGGCGATGGTGCGCAGCAGGGTCGATTTACCGCAACCGGACGGCCCGACCAGCACCACAAACTCGCCGTCTTTAATGGTCAGGTTGATATGTCGCAACACTTCGACATTTTCGTAACGTTTTTGAAGATCGGAAATCGTAATCTGAGCCATAAAATTATCCTTTAACCGCACCCGCAGTCAGCCCCTGAACCAGGTAACGCTGAATGAACGCAAAGAACAGACAGGCAGGAATGAGCGCCAGCACGGCCGCCGCCATCATGTCGCCCCATGAAACCGCGAATTTCGACACAAAACTGAGTAAGCCAACCGGGAACGTCATCACCTCGTTTTTGTTGATGAGCATCAGCGAGAACAACAATTCGCTCCACGCGGCGGTAAACACGAAACCTAACGTTGCCGCCATGCCCGGTAACGTCAGCGGGATGATGACTTTGCGCAGCGCCATAAAGCGGCTGCACCCTTCCAGCATCGCGGACTCTTCCAGATCCTTCGGAATGCTGTCGAAAAACGACTGCATCAGGAACGTGGCAAAAGGGACGTTAAAGGCGGTGTAAATCAGCACCAGCCCCAGCAGGCTGTTGGTCAGGCCGAGCGGTGCCATTACTTTGTAAATTGGCGCGAGGATCATCACCAGCGGGAACATCTGCGTAAACAGCAGCAACGCGGCCATCACCGTTTTGCCGCGAAAACTGAAACGGGAAAATGCAAAGCCTGCACCGGCAGCAATGATCGTGGTCAGAAATGCCGTGCCGAATGACACAATCAGACTGTTGAAGAAATACAGTGGAAACTGGCTTTCCGTAAACACCCGCTGAAAATGTGTCAGCGTCATCTCACCCGGCCACATCCGCACGCCTTCGCTGTAGAGCAGTTTGTCCGGTGTGATTGAGATTTTGATCAGCCAGTAAATCGGGAACAGCGCGAACACCAGGTAAAACAAAATCCCCAGCCGGTGTCCGCCCTTGCGCAGCCACGCGTTGAATGACAATGCGTTCATATGAGCCTCCTTATTTCAGCAACTGATGGCGGATGCGCAGTAAAACCAGCGCGTAAAGCGTCATCAGCACCAGCAGGAACACCGCCATCGCCGACGCATAACCAAAGTCGAGTTTGCGGTACGCAGTGGTGAAGATGAAACTCGACAGAATCGAGGTGGAATTCGCCGGGCCGCCGTCAGTCATCACCACAATCAGGTCGGCGAAATTCGCAATCCAGATGGTGCGCAGCATCACCGTGATGGCAATCATCGGTGCCAGAAACGGCAGTGTAACTTTGCGAAACTGCTGCCAGCCGGTCGCCCCGTCCATTGCCGCCGCTTCGTACAAATCTTTCGGAATCGACTGCAACGCCGCCAGCAACGTTATGGCGAAAAACGGAATGCCGAACCAGACGTTGGCCACCACCGGGCCGTACAGCGCCAGTTGCGGATCAGACAGAATATTGTACGGCTCGGAAATGATATGCAGATCAGCCAGCCAGTAAGGCAGTACGCCAATCACCGGATTGAGCAACCACGCCCAGGTCAGGCCGGAGAGAAACGCCGGAACCGCCCACGGCAGAAACACCAGCGCCTGCACCCAGCGGCGGCCGGGAAACTCACGGTTGAGCAATAAGGCTAACCCCAGCCCCAGCGCGAACTGCAACACCAGTGAAGTCAGTGTCCAGTTGAAGGTATGGCGCAGCGCAGCATAGAAATGCCGGTCATCAAACATGGTGCGGAAGTTATCCAGCCCGACCCAGCCGGTATCGAAAGGGTTAAGCAACTGGATGTTCTGAAAAGCATAGGAAATACCGATGGCCATCGGAACAAAGATAAACAGGCCGATCAGCACCAGCGTCGGGCTGAGATAAACCCAGGGTTCCAGCAGCGCCCGCAAACGCGGGAAGCGCGGCACGGCAGCGGTGTCTGGCGGTGAAACTTCCAACATCATGACGCGTCTCCGTTGAGAAGAATATCGAACTCCGGCAGCAGATTCGCGCCGGAGTTATCCGGTTTACTTTTGCGCAGCCAGCCAGGCTTTCTGTTCTTTGGTCAGGTATTTCGCCCAGTCTTTCACCATGCTTTCGGTGTCGTTCTGGCCGAGCAGCGTTTCCTGCGAACTGTCTTTCACAATCACCGAGTTGAAATAGCCCCAGCCTTTGAGGTGCGTTGGCATAGTCAGCGGGATGTAATCCGGGCTATTCAGCTCGGCAAACCAGCCTGCAAACTGCGGCGCGTGGTAATACGCATCCTGCTCTGCGCCCTTATAAATCGGTAAGGTGCCGACAAATTTCGACCAGGTGAGGTTGTTTTCTTTGTTACTGAGGAAGGAAATCAGATCCCAGCTTTGATCCTGATGTTTGCCCTGTTTGAACATCGACCAGCCGGTATAACCGATGGTCGGATAGGCTTTGCCGTTCGGCCCGAGCGGCATTGGCGCGACCGAGAAATCGTCAGGATTCATGCTGTTTTTGATGGCGATCAGCGCGTCCGGATCCTGATCGAGCATTGCGCATTTACCGGAATAGAATCCGGAGACGATTTCGTTAAAGCCCCAGTTGACGCTGTCTTTTGGCGCATAACCCTTCTGGTACATATCCACCAGGAATTGCGCACCTTTAATCGCACCAGGTTTGGTCAGCGTGCTGTTGCCCTCTTTGTCGAAGAAGTCCGGCGAGCCGTTCATCGCCGCCATAAACATCATCCAGGCATTCGTACCGCCGACGCCGCCGCGCATGCAATAACCGCTGATGCCGTTACCCAGCGCGCTGATTTTCTTCGCATCCGCCATAAACTCGTCCATGGTTTTCGGCGCCTCGGTCAGACCCGCCTGCTGGAAGAGTTTTTTGTTCCAGGACATGGCCCGCAGATAAAAACCGTACGGGATCATGGTGGCGGTGCCGCCGGAAGAACGCGCCATGGTCAGCGTTTTGTCAGTCAGATCCGGCGTGCCCGACCAGCCTTTCAGCCGCGGTTCGAGATCAGCCAGCATGCCGTTACTGGCATACAGCCCTTGCCAGGTGTCCGGCATTTCCACCACATCCGGGTATTGTCCGCTCTGGATCATGGTGCCAAGCTTTTCAAACGCCTGTCCCCACGGCAGCGACACCACGTCGATCTCGACATCAGGGTGCTGCGTTTTGTAAGCGGTTAACATTTTTTGCAGCATTTCAGTACGCGCCGGGCTGGTGATCACTTCCACCAGCGTCAGTTTGGTGGCGGCAAAACTGGCGCAGGAAAACAGGCTGACGCTGAGCGCCAGCAGGCTGAGCACATGACGTTTCGGGTGTCGCATAATCTTGATTCTCCACGGTGAAAAAAGTCGGAACACAGGAACGGTCTTTGAACAAAGGCCTCAGGAACAGGCGCTTTCGATGGCGTTTTTCAGGTCACGCCATAAATCTTCGGTCTCTTCCAGCCCGATAGAAATGCGGATCACGCGGGGCGACACACCGAAATCTATTGCCGAGTTGAATTCGCCCGCCTGATTCAGCACAGAAATGGCTGGCATCACCAGACTTTCGAAACCGCCCCAACTGACCCCCATACGGAACAGGTTCAGCGCGTTACAGAACGTCGGAATATCGATGCCTTCGCTCAGCTCAAAGGAGAACAAACCGCTGTAGCCGGTCAGCGTGGAAGTCGGCAACGGGTCAAGTCCCGGATGATTCACCTGCGTGATGCGCGAATAGCCCTGCAACCGGCGCGCCAGTTCCAGCGCACTTTCGTGATGCTGGCGCATACGCAGCGGCAGCGTGCGCAGGCCGCGCAGCAGCAGCCAGGCTTCATTGGCAGAAAGTTTGCCGCCTAAAAACGGGCTGATATAACGACTGATGGCGCTGATGCGTTCCTGGCTGGAAATCACCAGCCCGGCGACCACGTCGCTGTGCCCGCTGATGTATTTCGACGCGGAATGAATGACCAGATCGATGCCCGCAGCCAGTGGCTTCTGGAAAATCGGCGACGCCCAGCTATTGTCGATCATCGTTATTACGCCGTATTTTTTCGCCAGTTCCGCGATGGCCCGCAGATTTTGTTCGCCCATCACCCAACTGTTCGGGCTTTCGAGATACAGCAGTTTCGCGCCCTGCATCGCCTCTTCCAGCGCGGGCAGTGAACCGCCATCGACAAACTGTGATTCAATCTGAAAACGGGTGCAGAAACCGCGCAGGAAACGGTAGGTGTCCGGGTAGACGTGATTCACGCACACCACTTTATCGCCGGGACCGGCCACGCTGAGAATGGCGTTACTGATCGCCGCCATGCCGCTGCCGAACGCCAGACAAGCTTCGCCGCCTTCGAGTTGCGCCACTTTTTTCTGCAATTCGACGACGGTCGGGTTATCAACGCGGGAATACAAAGCATGGTCGCTGTCGCCGCGAAAACGGGCAATCATGCTGTCATAATCAGTGAAACTGAATAACGAAGACTGATAGATGGGCGGCGAAATCGCTCCGCGATCGTGGCGGGCGTCGTGCACTAAACGGGTGTTTTCCCCTAACTCAACAGGCTGGCTCTTATCATCTTGCTGCATTGATCACTTCCTTCATGTCACGTTCAGTTATGTTCAGAATGTCGTTGCTTAGCCTGCGCGCGTTTTCCGGTTCACGGCGCGCAATGGCTTCAAATAACATGCGATGCAGCGGAAAAGAGTCGCTGAACAGCGCCTGCTCAGGCGGCGATTCAAAAAAGGCATGCAGCAGGTCATAAATGCCGCCGACCATTTGCAGCAGCAGCGGATTGTGCGCCGCGCTGTAGATTGCCGCGTGAAACTGCCAGTCTTCTGCCCCGGCGGAACCGACGCTCAGATGGACTTTTTCCATCACATCCAGCTTCTGTTCGATAAACAGCAAATCGCTTTCCGTCGCACGTACCGCCGCCAGCGCGGAAGCCTCGCATTCAATGATCCGGCGCACTTCCAGTGCATGAAGCATGGTGGCTGAGTCATTCTTAAAGCGCAGGGACAGAAAGCTGTCGTTGGCGGTAATTTCAGACTGCAAAAACGTGCCGCTGCCTTTTTTGCGCACGATAATCCCCAGCGCTTCCCAGCGTTTCAGCGCCTCGCGTACGGTGTTACGGCTCACCGCCAGCCCTTCGGCCAGCACGCGCTCAGGCGGCAATTTCTCGCCGATACGGGTGCCGGACTGCGCCACATAGCGGGTCAGCGCATCGAGCACCAGCGTGTCGCTTTGTTGTGGCGCAATCGGATGCAATAAATTTATGTCGCCGTTCATTGGCTTCTCCGCACTTTGGCTTGTGCAAACATCGGCCATAATTGGCCCAACAACTCAACCTGTGGACCACTTTGCAATTTATCTGCCAGTTTTAAAAACAACCGTTAAGCGAATGATTTACAGACACAATGAGTAAATTTCATCCCAAACGGGAAAGCAGCGACAAGATCGCGGTGGTGCAAAAACATGGAGTTTTGTTACGACGCTGTGCAGGAAATGTTCTGTGATGTAGCACGGGATGAATTGACGCCCACGTGTGCAAATGATAATTGTTATCATGTAAATTCATCCCGTCAGGCAGGTTGGAATGACACCGAACACTGAATCCTCCGCAGCAGCGTCCTGCTGCATCGTCGGCGGTGGCCCCGCAGGATTAATGCTGGGATATCTTCTGGCGCGAAAGGGAATTGACGTCACCGTGCTGGAAAAGCACAGCGACTTTTTACGCGATTTTCGCGGCGATACCATTCATCCGTCTACACTGGACATCATCTGGCAACTGGGTTTTCTCGACGAATTCCTCGCCCTGCCGCATCAGCGCGCTGAAAAGCTTTTTGGCGAGATCAACGGCCAGGAAACCACGCTGGCGGATTTCAGTCATCTGCCGACGCAGTGCAAATTTATCGCTTTTATGCCGCAGTGGGATTTTCTCAACTTCATCGCCAGCAAGGCTGCGCAACTGCCCAATTTCCGGCTGATTCATAACGCGCAGGTCCTGTCATTGCTGGAGGATAAATGCCAGGTATCCGGCGTTCTTGCTGAAGTGAATGGCGAAACGCAGCATTTTGATGCGGATCTGGTCGTCGGTTGCGACGGGCGTAATTCCATCGTGCGCGAACAGGCCGGGATGGAAATCCGCCGTTATGGCGCGCCACGTGACGTGTTATGGCTGAAAATTCCCAAACGTCCGGATGATCCTCAGTGGTCGATGGGGCATCGCGGGCCAAAGAAAAACTTCATCATGATCGACCGGGGTGATTACTGGCAGTGTGGGTATTCGATCCCGAAAGACAGCCTGGATGCGCTCAAAGCACAGGGCATCGCGCCTTTTCTCGACCTGCTGGCGGAAGTGTCGCCGTTTGAGCGCCAGCGCTTAGCCGACGATATTCTCAGCTGGGAAAACGTACGCTTGCTGGTGATCCGCATCGACCGTCTCAAAGAATGGGCTAAACCGGGTCTGTTGTGCATCGGCGACGCGGCACATGCAATGTCACCGATTGGCGGCGTCGGCGTGAATCTGGCGATTCAGGATGCGGTGGCGACAGCGAATATCATCACTGAACCGCTGAAGGCCGGACGCCTGACGCTGCGACACTTAAAACGTATCCAGCGCCGCCGCGCGTTCCCGACGTGGGCGACGCAGGCATTACAGATCATGATCAGTAAAGCAGGACAGAAACAAAGGAAGCGTGCCCCTTCACGGCTGGAAGCGTGGCTGCGCGGGCGGAAATTTATACCTTTCCTGTTTGGACGCCTCATCGGCGTGGGATTTTATCGGGAAATCCCGAAGCTTTGATTTTTCAGGCAAACGTATTGATGTGCACGGTCAACTCCCTCCCCTGCGAAGGGGAGGGTTGGGGTGGGGTATTA
>NZ_JYDF01000017.1:0-22774 GCF_003263525.1 Rahnella sp. NRRL B-41462
ATTAAGGTCAAAATCTAAACCTGAGGTTTACTCTTACCCGGTTCTAGCCCTTAAAACCCCCTCCCGTCCTCCCCCTTCGCAGGGGGAGGAGCAAACCAAAACCTTGCTTACCGGTTTCATTCAGCTCGGATACGGCACCCATCCCCCGCCATTCAGGCGAATATAGATTTTCCCCTGATATTCCATCACCACTGAGTTCTCATTTTCAGATACCAGCGGCGTTTGTGGCAGGTTCGAACCGAAGGTTTTCCAGTCCATCGTCGGGCTGGTAAACACTTTGCCATCGACTGCGCGGGCGACCATTTCTGAAATCGCCTGATAGCTGCTCTGGCCGTCAATTTTCATTGGTGATGGCGCGTGCGGTGCCTGCATCCCAAAGAATTTCACCCCGACAGGAATGTGGGTAATGCCCGGACTCGGGATATCACGCAGACCCGAGATTTGCATCTTGTCGCCCACCAGCGCGGCGCCGTGTTCAGGCACCACCACCAGCATCACTTTGCGGCCGGATTTATCCAGCTGATCCATAAAGATATTCAGCTGATTCAGCAGAGTTTGCGCACGGTTATGATAATCAGCGCCCTTATTGCTGCCCACGTAACGGTTGCCGTCATGCAGCGGAATCAGGTTAAAGAAGGTTGCGGTGCGTGCGGTACCGGCTTTCTCCTGATTCTCCAGCCAGCGGGAGAACAGTTGTCCGTCGTTGAAAATCGGTGAGCCATCAAAGGACGTCAGCTCATAACCCAGACCGGCCTGGGACATCAGCGGAACTTTCATGTCAGCATCATCACGCAGGTTACCGATGTAATTACCGAACACACCCGTATGGTCCATTGCCAGCTGAGGCGTGAAGCCCAGACGCGCGAGATCGTCAAACAGATAACACTGCTGACCGGCAGGCTGATACAAATCATGATGCGATGTCTGACCGCAACTGGCGCGCAGCAGACGGATGGATGCCGGGCCGCTGTAGGCTGTGGCTGAATTGAAATTGCTGAACACAAAATCAAAACGCGACCACAGCGGTGAATTCGAAAGATTCACGGCGTCCAGATCTGACCAGGCCAGCGAACAGATGTTGATCACCAGCAGGTCAAACGGCTGTGCATCGGCAGGAAGTGCGTCGGGGAACTTCGTCGCCTTACGCCGTTCGTTTTGGTAGAACTGCTCTAAATAAGCGTTCAGGTTGGCATTGGTTGGCGGGCCGTTCACGGTGTTATCAGTGGCTGATGGCGCAACGGTCACTGGTGTCGTTACGGCATTTTGGGCGATAGCCGGTGGCGGCGAATGTGCGAAAAACGGTGTGATCAGCCCGCTGAGGTTAAGCCACAGCAGCGCAATGACGGTAAACGTGGTCAGCCGGATCCACTGGGATATAAACAGATAACCGACCAGCAAAGCGAAACCGATGGCAATCCACTGCCAGTTGATAAAGCGATCGGCCAGTTCGAGCAGATAACTGAAACTGAAGCCTGCTACGTCCGCCCCCTGATTGACAATTGAACGCCAGCCGGGCAGCCAGGTATCGTGATACAGCAACGCCAGCCCGAAAGGCAGGGCAATCCACTGTCTCCAGCGGTGCAGGCGCAGCGAACGTAACGGGAATAGCAACACGGCGGCAAAGACGACATTGCTCAGGGCATCAAAATTCAGATAACCCTGTGAAAGCAGAACAAATTTGAGTAAAAAATAATAGTTCCAGGCACCGAGGCCGCGCCAGGATTGCCAGATCCGCAAACGCGGCGAAGAAGATTGCGATTCGTTCATAGTGAAGTTTTGGATTTTCCTGTAGCCGCAGAAGTTTCAGGCAAAGTAGCGGAGCGTTTGCGGTTCTTATTGATGCTGCTGATGGTCATGGGGGTTAAATAACGCGGCGACAGAAATCGCGTCGCAAAGCGGTTTTTCCAGCGCGGCAAACGGCTACGCAGGGCATATCCCAGCGGGATAAAAATCACCGCCGCCAGAATAAAGATTTCGATAATATCCTGAATATCCATCTCTTTTACTCCTGCGCCTGAATAACTGGCGTATCGCTCACGGCCAGCGTGATGGGAACGGGCTGATGAACCTGGGCACGTTTTAAAGGTTCAGTTTTATGCGCCACAAAAGGCTGCGCTTCAGACACCGGATTTGCCATCGGCGGCCTGGCGGCCAGACGCAAAACTTCCGTGCGGATATCCAGCTCCTGACTCCAGAACGTCTGGCTGGTGAACACTTCTTTGACCGGCAGATTAAACAGAAACGCCAGTACATTTTCGACGTCGCTGACCTGACAGTTCGACAGGAACAGATACAGATGACGCCCGGTAACGGTCAGAATATCGCCGTCGCGGCGCAGAGAACACAAAGACATCGCCTGCTGCGGGCTGATCCCGGCGGCAGGGCGCAGCGAAATTAAAATGCCCCGGGATTCCGTCGCCAGCGCGGCGTGATTCCAGATATCGTGCATGACTTCGCAGAAAACCGGCAGTGGCAGATAACCCTTATGATGCGTGGGCAGGCGGCTGTCGAGCAGCAGCCCGATATCATCCGGCACATGGCGGGTATAAGTGAGATTTTGCAGGTCATCGAGCAAGGTCAGAAAGTTGGAGAGGCGCGCTGCTTGTGGCACAACCAGATTCGCACCACAGGCCTGGAGCAGACGCTGATCGACATAGCGCAAAGAAGAATTCATTTCGCGCACGACAATTTTTAAACCATTGCCACGCTGCATGCGTAAACGATGAACCTGACGGGCCAGCACTTCGACTTCGTCATTACCGGTGAGGGCGAAAATGACCGTCGCCGATCGCGCATGTGCCGCGCGCTCGCTCAGCGCTTCATTATCATCGAACAGGAACCAGCGTTCTGAAAGTACAGGTGCGCCTTCAAGCACTGAGCGTTCGGCCAGCAGCATCCACTGATCATCGCCGGTTTGTTCGGAAACAGCGGCAGAGGCGTTCTTTTGAATTTCCCAGCCGGTCAGGCGGCGCGTCAGTGGATAAAGCGTATTAGCTTCTGCCCCCAAATTGTCATGCCACCAGGAAACGCCCCACTGGTTCGGTTCAACATCTGTTTTCAAATCCGCAAGACCGCATATATTGCGATGGTATAAATGAAGCTGAGTTTTAACCGCATTAATACCGGCTCCATAGCAGATAATAAGGATTGTTGCACCTTTATTATTGACACATGCGCTCATTTCACTCAGCCAGCGGACCCATTGTTTATCATTTACTGCCTGCCAGGTACTGACCGGAAGTAATAGAATCATTAATGAGGCTGAGTGAGCAGGCAAACGATTAATATCCGCTGCAAGAGAGAGAAATGCTTTCTTCCCATTCGCTAACAGGTAATAAAACGTTTTTTTCTGATATTTTTTTAAATAAGTGAGAAGGATATCATCGTCAGATAGCCTGTTTTCTTGTGCAGTGCAAATTAAATTGTGCTGTGGGAAAAAAACGTTGACCGGAACTTCACCTTGCTGAGCCTCAACCGTTTGTCCGCAAAGATGATAAGCGGCTTCCTGACTTTCGGTGTTAACCCAGTAAAGCCCCTGAGCCTGCATCCGGGCTAATCCATTCCAGAATTGCTTCATGCCCAATGAAAAGGAGAGTGCCATATAGTTAATCTGCTTGTATCGTTTTTGATTAAAAGTCTGCTTGGGACACACTGAGAAATGTGAGTATAATAAATTCTATCATTGCTACATTAAATAATCATAATACTTCACAATAATGTTTGATACTAAAAAGCCCAGACAGGTAAGCGCATTTTGGCTGTCGTGGTATCAGTATTTAGATTGAAGCAGGGAGAAAGAATCGGTGGGAGCCAATATTGTAGACCCGGAGGAATCCGAACCGACGAAAGATGATGATTTCTTTGCACTGAGTCACCTTTTTTCTTTGTCAGAATTAAATTATGTCGATATAGCCCGTAAAGAAAAGATTCCGCAACTAATGTCCCGCTGGCCGCTACTGGCTGAGCTGGCGCAATACGGTGAACGCGGCGCGGAGAAAAAATAATATGGCTGTCATTGCCTTACAGGGAATTCGTGGCGGTACGGGCACCACTTCAGTCACGGCTGCGCTGGCCTGGGGTCTTGCGCAATTAAATGAAAAGGTTCTGGTCATCGACTTTTCACCGGAAAACTTACTGCGATTGCACTTTGGTATGCCTTTCGCTCAGGCTCGCGGATGGCGCTATGCGCACAATACAGGAGAGCCGTGGCAAAACTCCGCACTGCGTTACCACTCTCATCTTGATTTCCTGCCTTACGGGCATGCCACGACCGGCGACGCCAGTCAGCCGGATTTTGACTGGCAAAAGGCGATCACTCAGCTTAAAAATACCGGCGTATATGACTGGATCCTGATCGACTCTCCGGCAGCCGATCCGCTGACCGCGCAAAAAATTGCCGACAGTACGGTAGTGCTTCTCCACGCCGATACCCAGTCACACACCCGTTTACATCAGTATGTGCTGCCAGCCAACGGGCGCTATCTGCTCAATCAGTTCATTCCTTCCAGTCAGTTACAGCAGGATATTTTGCTGTTATGGCAGGAAACTTTACCCGTTTTGATTCCGGTGATTTTACACCGCGACGAAGCCATGGCGGAGTCACTGGCGGCGAAACAACCGGCAGGGGAATGGAATAGTAACAGTAAAATCAGTCGCGAAATTAACACGCTGGCGAACTGGTTCCTGCTGCATTTGCGCCATTCAGGGGATGTGCATAGCCAGACAATGGGGCGGAGTCCGGAAAAATGAACCGCGTGCTCAACCTGTTTCTGGTGCCGCCGGTAGTTTTCGAATTACAAAACCGCTACCGGTACTATCGCGCCAGCCACTCCTCACGGACCGCCGCTGGCGTAATGATTTTCTGCGTGGCGCTTAGCTGGCTGTTTTTGCGTTTTGAATCCCCAGTCTGGCAGCGTGCTAAAGCACAACGCACCCGCTGGTATCCGCAAATTTCGCCGTCGCGCCCGCGTCTGGCCGATCCGCTGCGCTATATCGTGCAAAGCCTGTGGTTGCTGATCATCCTGCCTGCTGAAAGCCGGCGCGGACGTGTGATTCACACCCGCTGGCCACAGCAGTTGCGCAAAAAAGTCCATTTGTGGCTCGAATTATTACCTGAACAGGTCACACACAGTCCGCTGGAAATTAAGGTCACGCGCCGTATCGGCAAAATGAGCCGTCTCGGTAAACGTATTCTGGTCTGGATGACCGCACTGGTGGCGCTCACCCTGGCGATGTTCTGTATTTCTCAGCCTTTTAGTTACATCGCACAGTTCGTCTTCGTGGTGCTGCTGTGGAGCATTGCGATGATTATTCGCCGTATTCCGGGCCGCTTCCCGGCGCTGATGATGATCGTGTTGTCGCTGACCATTTCCTGCCGTTATTTATGGTGGCGCTACACCTCAACGCTGAACTGGGAAGATCCGCTGAGTCTGATTTGCGGCCTGCTTCTGTTAGGTGCCGAAACCTATTCCTGGACGGTGCTGGTGCTGGGCTATATCCAGACCCTCTGGCCGCTCAACCGTAAACCGGTGCCGATGCCTGCGGATGTCTCGACGTGGCCGACGGTGGATCTGCTGATCCCGACGTATAACGAAGATCTCAGCGTCGTGAAACCGACGCTGTACGCCGCGCTGGGTCTCGACTGGCCCCGGGACAAACTGACCATTTATCTGCTTGATGACGGCAACCGGCAGGAATTCGCCGATTTTGCCCATGAAATTGGTGTGAAATACATCGCCCGTGAAACGCGTGAAAATGCCAAAGCGGGCAACATCAATAACGCACTGAAACAGGCGAAAAGCCAGCTTGTGGCGATTTTTGACTGCGACCACGTGCCGACCCGTTCTTTCCTGCAACTGACGGTCGGCTGGTTCTTTAAAGATAAAAAACTCAGCATGTTGCAAACGCCGCATCATTTTTTCTCGCCCGATCCGTTCGAACGTAATCTGGGCCGTATGCGCCGCACGCCAAACGAAGGCGAACTGTTTTACGGACTGGTGCAGGACGGCAACGACCTGTGGGATGCCAGTTTCTTCTGTGGATCCTGCGCCGTATTGCGCCGCGATGTGCTTGATGAAATCGGCGGTATCGCCGTAGAAACGGTCACTGAAGATGCGCACACGTCTCTGCGGATGCACCGCCACGGTTACACGTCGGCGTATATTCGTATTCCTCAGGCGGCGGGGCTGGCGACAGAAAGCCTGTCTGCTCACATCAGCCAGCGGATCCGCTGGGCGCGCGGCATGGTACAGATATTCCGCCTCGACAATCCGATGTTTGGTAAAGGGCTGAAGCTGGCGCAACGGTTGTGTTACACCAACGCCATGTTGCATTTTCTGGCCGGTATTCCGCGCCTGATCTTCCTCACAGCGCCCCTGGCGTTTCTGCTGCTGCATGCTTACATCATTTATGCACCGGCCGTTGCCATCGCACTGTATGTCTTGCCGCACATGATCCATGCCAGCCTGACTAACTCCCGCGTACAGGGCAAATACCGCCATTCGTTCTGGAATGAAATCTACGAAACCGTGCTGGCCTGGTATATCGCCAGGCGACCACCGTGGCGTTGTTTAATCCGCATGCCGGGGCTTTCAACGTCACGGCCAAAGGCGGCCTGAATAAGCACGCTTACGTTGACTGGAAAATCAGCCGCCCGTATCAAATCCTGATGTTGCTCAATCTGGCCGGTTTATTCTTCGGTGCCTACCGCATTGTCTATGGCCGCCCGGATGAAATCCTGACGGTGCTGGTGAGTATGGCGTGGGTGATTTACAACATGATTATTCTGGGCGGGGCGATTGCCGTGGCGTTCGAATCCAAACAGGTGCGTCAGGCACATCGTGTAGAAGCCAGAATGCCCGCGTCACTGTTAAAACCCGACGGACACATTTATGTCTGCACCATTCAGGACTACTCCGACAACGGTGTCGGACTGGAAACCCAGAGCGCAAGCCAGTTTCATGCCGGTGACAACGTCACGTTACTGCTTCACCGTGGACAACAGGAATATACCTTCCCGATGCAGATCAGCCGCGTGTTTGGTGAAAGCATCGGCATGCAGTTACTGCCATTAACCACCCAACAACATATCGATTTCATCCAATGTACGTTTGCCCGGGCCGACAGTTGGGTATTACGCGAAGACAACTTCCCTGAAGACAAACCGATGGAAAGCCTGCGTGAGGTGCTGGGGTTGGGGATCCGTGGCTATCTGCGGATGCTGGACATCGCCCCGCAACGCTACCGTCCGCTGGCGTCCGGAACCCGAACGTTTGGCCGCTGGCTGCTGTCTTTCGCTCCGCGTAATCCGCCGCTTGCCGTTCAGCCTGATGAATACAACCTGATGATGACAAAACAATGAAAAGACTTCCGTTAACCACTTTTATGGCATCTGCCTTGATGACATTGGCGTTGGGTTCTGTGGCTCCGGCCTTCAGTGAACAGACGCCTGCACCGGTTGTACCGGGCAACGCCATGCCTGCGCCTGAAGTGACCCTGCCGATGGTGGCGCCTGCGGTAAACCCGATGATTATTCCGGGTGCGCCGGTGCGCAGCCTGACATTACCTTTTGCCGATGTGGCACCGCGGCCGGGTGCCATCACCTTGCGCGGTATTCAGCCGAACGGACAGATTGAGTTCGGTGTGCGCAGTGACGAAGTCGTGACACAGGCCACACTGAATCTCGAGTTCACGCCGTCGCCATCGCTGATCCCGGTTCAGTCGCATCTTAAGGTGTATCTCAACGACCAGCTGATGGGCGTTGAAGTGATTGATAAAGACCAGCTCGGCAAGAAAAATCACCTGCAGATGACCATTGACCCGCGCTATGTCACCGACTTCAACCGCATCCGTCTGGAGTTTATTGGTCACTACCAGAACGTCTGTGAAAACCCGGCGAACACCACCCTGTGGCTGGAAATCGGCAAGGGCAGTTCGCTTAGCCTGCAATATCAGAAACTGCCGCTGAGCAACGATCTGGCACATTTCCCGGTACCGTTCTTTGATGCGCGCGACAGTCGTCCGCTGAGCCTGCCGATGGTCTTTGCCACGTCTCCGGATGCCGGCCAGCAACAGGCAGCGGCAATTCTGGCCTCCTGGTTCGGCACCAAAGCCCAGTGGCGCGGGCAATCCTTCCCGACGTTGTATAACCAGTTGCCGGACAGCCACGCCGTGGTGTTTGCAACCAATGGCAAACGCCCTGATTTCCTCAAAGAATTGCCGCCGGTGAAAGGGCCGGTGGTGCAGATGATCAGCCGCCCGGATAATCCGTACATCAAAATGCTGCTGATCCTCGGTCGTGATGATCAGGACTTACTGACGGCAGTAAAAGGCATTGCGCAGGGGAATATCCTGTTTCGTGGCGAAACGATCGGCGTCGATAAAGTGGACAGGATCCAGCCACGCCAGCCGTATGACGCGCCAAACTGGGTGCGTACCGATCGCCCGATGAATTTTGGCGAACTGAAACAGTATGCGGAACAGTTACAGTCTGACGGCATCCAGCCGAATCCGATCACGCTCAACATTAATCTGCCGCCGGATCTGTTCCTGATTAACAGCTCCGGTATCGATATGCGGCTGAAGTACCGTTATACCTCGCCACAGCTGAAAAACACTTCTCGCCTGAGCATCAGCCTGAATAACCAGTTTGTGCAGGATCTGACCCTGAAAACCGGACACGATGAAGATTCACAATTACTGCATCTGTCCCTGTTACAGGGGCTGCTGGATGGCAGCAAAGACCTGAATATTCCCGCGCTGAAACTGGGTGCGGTTAACCAGATGCGCTTCGATTTTGACTACACCTCGCTGCTGGCGAGCGGCACCGAAGGGCGCTGTGAAACCTATAACACCGTGCCAAATCATGTGGTGATAGATGACAGCTCCACTATCGACTTCTCCGGTTACCGCCATTTCATGGCGATGCCTGACTTGCGCGCCTTCGCCAACGCCGGTTTCCCGTTCAGCCGCCTGGCGGATTTATCCCAGACGCTGCTTGTGGTTCAGCCGCAACCGCAACCGGTTCAGTTAACTACGCTGCTTGATACGATGGGCAATATTGGCGCACTCACCGGTTATCCGGCGCTTGGCGTGGGGCTGACCGAAGATGCGGCAAAAGCAAAATCCACCGACGCCGATCTGCTGGTGATCGGCAATCTGCCTGCGGATTTGCGTGACGACAGCATGCGCGATGAGAAAAAGGCCAGCTTACTGATCGAGGCAGCGCGCGATGCGGTGAATACGCCAGTCCGCCAGACGTCGTTACCGGATAACACGGCACCGGCCAGCGATGCGCGGGTGGATGCCAGCGCGCAAATCAGTGCGCAAGGCCCGATTGCGGCGGTTGTCGGGTTACAGTCGCCGTACTTTGATCAGCGCAGCGTGGTCGCGCTGATGGCAAACGGTCAGCAGGGCTTCGAAATGCTGAACAAGTCGATGCAGGATAGCAAACAGAGGGCGCAGGTCTTTGGCTCGGTGGCGGTGGTGCGTGATTCCGGCGTCAGCAGTCTGAAAGTCGGTGATACCTATTATGCTGGCCATTTGCCGTGGTGGGAGCGGGTATGGAACGCCCTGGCGAACCATCCGGTATTGCTGGCGGTTATGGCGGTGATCGTGGTGATTCTGGCAGCAATCCTGTTGTGGACCGGTTTGCGTTCTCTGGCCCGTCGTCGTCTGTCTGATGATGACCAGGAATAAGTCCGTGAACACACAGCGCACAAACCTGTTTTTGCGCGGCAGACTGGCCCTGACGATCGGGCTGGCCTTGCTGGCTGCGCCTGCGGTTGCAGCCCCCGTTGTTTCACCGGAACAATGGTTACTGGAACAGGTGCGGGTCGGTGAAGCCAGTCATCAGGACGATCTGGTGCGTCAGTCCCTGTTTCGCCTGGAATTAATGGATCCGCAAAACCCGAAAGTCATGTCCGCCCGTTTACGTTTGCTTCTCCGCGAAGGCGATCAGGCCAAGGCACAGCAGCAACTGGAAAAAATTAAACAGGTTTCGCCTGGTTCGGATGAATACCGGCAGGCGCAGCTGAGCCTGAAAATCGCCTCCCCGGAAATGCAGCAAAAACTCCAGCAGACGCGGTTACTGGCAACGGCAGGGCGGCTCGATGAAGCCAAAGCGCAATATGATGAGTTGTTTGGTGGCCAGCCGCCAACGCTGGATCTGGCAGTAGAATACTGGCAACTTATTGCGCGGCTGCCGGGGCAAAAAGCCCGTGCGCAGGCACAGCTTCAGGCGCTGAATAATCAGTATCCGGGTGATGTGCAGTTACGTCTGCAACTGGCGCAGATGGCGTTTGACGAAGGGGATAACGCCAAAGCTGTCGGGCTGATTAAGCAAATCGCCGCCACCAATGAAGGGCGTTCTCCGGCCGCTGATTTATGGCTGCAGAAGATTAAAGACCAGCCTGTGGGCAACCCGAGCGTCGATGCCTTGCAACAGTTTATCGCCACGTTCGACACCGGTCCGCAGGTGATTGCCGCGCAGCAGGAGCTTCAGCGCCAGCAGGCGTTACTGGCCGATCCGCGTTATCAGGCGCGACTCCGTGGTCTGGCGCAGATTAATAATGGTGGCTCCACCGGCGCGATTGCACCGCTGAAGCAGGCATTGCAGGCGCAACCTGACGATGCTGAAGTCCTCGGTGCGATGGGGCTGGCTTATTCCCGCGCCGGTAACCGCCAGCAGGCGCTGACTTTGTTTCAGCGGGCGAAAGCCGCCGAAACAGATGGCTATAACGCGGGTAAATGGAACAGCCTGATCCGGTCCAACAGCTACTGGCTGAAAATCGAACAGGGCGATAAGGCATTGAAAACCGGGCTGCTTGATCAGGCCGAAGCGGCTTACAACCAGGCGCAACGTCTGGACTCCCGCGACCCGTGGGCGCAGATCGGGCTTGGGGATGTGGCGGTTGAGCGTAAAAATGACACGCAGGCGGAGCAGGCTTACCGCCGCGCACTGAAGCTGGAGCGCGATAACAGTAGCGCCCAGCGCGGGCTGGCGAATATCTATCAGCGTCAGTCACCGCAAAAAGCGCTGGATTACATTAATTCATTGCCTGGTGCATCGCAGGCGAAACTCAGCGATAAACAGCGTGGACTGCAAAGTGACGTTGTCACTGCGCAGGCGCAAAAATATGCCGCCGAACACAACTGGAATCAGGCTGCGAACCGCTATGGCGAGGTACTGAAACTCAATCCGGACGATGTCTGGACGACCTACCATTATGCCAGTGCCCTGCGTGAGGCGGGTGAAACGGCGCAGGCGGATGCGGCTTTTGCACAGCTTGCGGCGAAGCGCCCGGTGGATCCGCAACAGGTTTACGCTTATGCGTTGTATCTGTCCGGTTCCGATCGTGACGACGCCGCACTGCGCCATCTCAATACCTTGCCGCAGGCGAAATGGGACGACAACATGCGCGAAATGGCGCAGCGCATTCAGCTCGGTAAAACCCTGACCGCCATTGATACTTCCCTTGCTGCCGGTAATACCTCGCAGGCGAAACAGCAGTTGCAGCAGGCTGATCTGCATGAACTCAGCCTGAATCAGCAACGACAGGTCGCCATGGCCTGGCGTGATGTCGGTGAAACCACCAAAGCGGCGGCGCTGTTACAACCCTTGAAAACGGCTGCGCGTTCGCAGCCGGACGGACAAGACAAGGCGCTGATTTATCGCAACGCAGCCAACCTTGAGCAGCAACTCGGACAGCCACAAACGGCGCGTCAGGATTACGCACAGGCGATGGTCGCCAGCGGCATCACCGGTCAAGTCCCAGAAGATAACGACAGCTATACGCGCCTGACCCGCAACAATGCCACGGATGACTGGCTGAAACGCGGTATCCGTTCAGACGCGCATGATCTGTACCGGCAGCAGGATGTGAATTTCACGCTGGACACCGATTCGTGGACATCAAGCGGCACGCCGGGGAAATCTGATCTCACGGCCAACACCACCATGTTGCAGGCGGATATGCCGGTTTATCAGGGGCGCGGATTCCTGCGGGCCGACTGGGTGCGGATGGATGCCGGAACCTTTGATAACGAAGACGGTAATTACGAAGCCAGTTTCGGGACCTGTAGCGATCAAAACTGCCGCCGTTACCGCAGCCAGAACGCCAATGGCGTCAGCCTTGGCGCAGGATGGGAAAATGACAAGTGGAAAGGCGATTTAGGCACCACGCCACTGGGTTTCCCGGTTGTAGACTGGGTCGGCGGGCTGGCTTACAGCGGTGACTGGGGCGATATCGGCTGGACGACCACGGTGTCGCGCCGTCCGGTTTCCAGTTCGTTACTTTCTTTCGCGGGCGCAAAAGATCCGGGTACCGGCACCACCTGGGGCGGCGTTCGCGCGACCGGTGCCAGCCTGGGATTAAGTTACGATCAGGGGCAGGCTAACGGCGTGTGGGCTGATCTCAGCGCGCATCAGCTGACCGGTGAAAATGTCGAAGACAACACCCGCGAACGCCTGATGGGGGGCTATTACTACAAAGTCATTAACGAAGATAACCGCCGCGCGACGGTGGGGCTCAGCTCCATGCTCTGGCATTACCAGAAAGATCTCAGCGGTTACACGCTGGGACAGGGCGGTTACTACAGCCCGCAGCAATACTTCTCACTCTCCGTACCGGTCAGTTATCGCCAGCGCACGGAGAACTGGTCATGGCAGCTTGGCGGTTCGGTCTCCTGGTCGCGCTCCTCAACCAGCGATCAGAAACGCTATCCGATCCAGAATCTGATCCCGGATTCATTACCGGATAAAAATGCTATCGAAACCGGCAGCAGTGGATCCGGTTTTGGCTATACATTGCAGGCACTGCTCGAACGGCGCGTCAGTTCTCACTGGACCGTCGGCGGGGGGATTGATATTCAGCAGGCGAAGGATTACACGCCAAGCCACTTTCTGCTCTACGCGAGATATTCGATGAGCGGCTGGCAAGGGGATCTGGATATGCCGCCGGAACCGTTAGTGCCGTATGCGGACTTTAAATAATGCCAGACCGGGCATTAGGGCGGTTTTTCGCTTGCAGCGAGGGCTTGATCGAGACAATTTCGGTTTATTAATAACGGCTATCACTCTGCTTTGATCGCCGAAACCGACCAAAAGGGGCCATGACGGGCCCCTCTTGGATCTCCCACGTCTTAAACTGCGCGCTATCGCGGGCACGACGGACATGTTCATTAGCAACAGTGAGTGGCGTAAAATGTCATCGCTGCGCGATTCCCGAGTTTCAGGTTTCGAGCCTCGGGTCTCGAACCATTCACTCGGTGCCATTTTTGAGCACGCCAATCAACTTATTAAAAAGACGAAAAACAGGCTGTCTTTGAATTTAAGATCGTGCGGGCGTTTCAGAAAGCTTGCTGAATGAGAGGTTGCAGACCTGAGGCTGCAATCCCGAAATGAAGGCACCGCGTAGCGGCAAGATTTCCAGCCTGTCACTGTGATACCTGAAACATGATTTACTAGCGATAGCGCGCAGTGAAAAAGCGCGGAGTCCAGAGGCCCGCGCGTTACCGGGTCTCTGGTCGGTGTGGGCCGACGCCCACGGTCTTGACCTTAAGCCTAGTCTGGGTGGCAACCCAGGTTTTACCCTTAGCGGCCAGCGAAAAGCGAAATTAAACAGCGCTTTGTTTATACCTGTCCGTCCCCCATCTCACCATTCCTTCCAGCAACTGTTTCAATAACACCTGCAATTCAGCCGCCTTATCAGGCGAGTAAGCAAATGGCTCCATCTCCTCCATGTAATTCACCTGCGCCAGCTCAAGCTGAACAGCGTGAATATCCACATCAGGCTGGCCGTAAGCCCTCGTGATATATCCACCCTTAAAACGGCCATTAAGCACATGGCTGAAGCGGGTTTGTTGCTGGCAGGTTCTCTCAAGGATTTCACTCAGCGCCGGTGAACAGCTTGCGCCGCTGTTGGTGCCGAGGTTGAGATCCGGTAACTGGCCGTCGAAAAGACGCGGGATCACCGATGCAATGGAATGCGCATCAAACAGCAGTGCATAACCGAATTCCTGTTTCATGCGCGCCAGTTCTGACTGGATTTTCTGGTGATACGGTTGCCAGATTTGATCCAAATATTGCTGGCGTTGGGTATTTGTCGGCGTCATGCCTGGTTTGAAGGTCGCGCGACCATCAAATAACGTCTCGGGATACAAACCCGTGGTGGCAGTGGTATACAGCGGTTTATCGTCGGAAGGCCGGTTGAGATCGATAACGAACCGTGAATACTGGCCGACCAGAATGCTGGCACCCAGTGAGCGCGCAAAATCGTACAGTTGCGGGATATGCCAGTCGGTATCGGAAAGCGGCAGGGCGGCTTCGCTCAGACTGCTGGCGACTTCTGGCGTCAGATGTGTACCTGCGTGAGGGATACTGATCAGTAACGGCGCTGTCCCCTGGATAAAATGGTACGGTTCAGCGATAACATTGGCAGTTGAAAGGCTCATGAACGGAACTCTCCTCGTACTTCTCCACGAAAAACAACAGTGCAGGGCAACTGACCGCCCAGCCAGTAAACCAGCCCGGCAGGACGCGACAGTGGCCAGTGTATAAAGTCAGCGACTTTGCCCGCTTCCAGCGTGCCGTGCGTGTCCTGTAAACCCAGCGCACGTGCACCATGGCAGGTGATCCCGGCCAGCGCTTCTTCAGGCGTCAGGCGGAACAAGGTACATCCCATGTTCAGCATCAGACGCAATGAAAGCGCAGGCGATGTGCCCGGATTGGCATCACTGGCCAGCGCCATCGGCACCCGATGTTTGCGGAACTCATCCACCGGCGGGCATTGTGTTTCGCGCAGCAAATAATAGGCCCCCGGCAGTAATACGGCGACGGTGCCGCTGGCGGCCATTGCCTGAGCATCTTCTGCTGTGGCGTATTCCAGATGGTCGGCTGACAGCGCATGATGTCGTGCAGCCAGGGCGCTACCATGCAGGGAAGACAGTTGTTCGGCGTGTAATTTAACCGGTAAACCTAAGGTTTTTGCGGCATTAAAAACCCGTTCAACCTGTGCCGGTGAGAACGCCAGATGTTCACAAAAGGCATCGACGGCGTCGGCCAGATTTTCACTGGCAACCACCGGCAATAATGTGTCGCAGATGAGGTCAATATAGTCATCAGCGCGTCCTTTGAATTCCGGCGGCAGGGCATGAGCGGCAAGGCAGGTGGATTTCACCTCGACTGGCAGCATGACACCTAACCGGCGGATCACCCGCAGCATCTTCAGCTCGCTCTCTACACTCAGCCCGTAACCCGATTTAATCTCAACACAGGTTACGCCTTCGGCCAGCAAGGGTTGTAAGCGGAACAACGCCTGAGCCAGAAGTTCATCTTCGGTGGCCTCGCGCGTGGCATTGACGGTGGAAAGAATTCCCCCACCGGCTGCGGCGATTTCTGCGTAGCTGACGCCGTTCAGCCGCTGTTCAAATTCTGCGCTGCGGTCGCCGCCAAATACCAGATGCGTATGGCAGTCAACAAAGCCCGGCGTGATGATCCCACCGCTGAATTCATGCTGTGTGGCGCCTGCGAAAACCGGACAATCTGCGGCAGGGCCGGTCCAGACGATTTTCCCGCCTGCGACAGCAATCGCCCCGTTTTCAATCAGGTTGTAATGGCCGTCCTGCATGGTGACCAGCGTGGCACCGCGCCATACGCTGTCACAACGGGAAGGGGGTTCGGAAAAAGAAGGGGATATCGCTACCGGCATGACAGGCTCCAGGCTGAATTCATCTTGTATAGACAACTAAAGTCAACCTAACGCATAACCGTTAAACCGGCAAGGCACCCGGCGATAGTTTTTTCTTATTACGAGACGTCTTCCAAAATTTGAACGAAGAGATAGCGGCCGTACAAAGCCGCCATTAAGGTGTGCCGGAATCAGCCGTGGCTGGTGAAACGTCCAAATAATTGATAGCGGGAACCCGGGTAAATCAGGCGCGCGGAAGTCACTACGCGGCTGCCGCTCCAGGTCCGGCGGTGGATCAGGAGACAAGGCTCATGTTCATTCAGTTGCAACAGCTCGCGTTGCTCATCGCTGGCGCTGATGGCTTCAACGCGATGTTCACCCGCCGTCAGCGGCGCGATTTCCATCAGGTACGTATAGGGCGTCTGCTTGTTCAGCACCTGTTGCAGATAATCGGGTGCGGTTTCCGGGTTCACAAAACGGTCTTCAATCTGCACCGCGACGTTGTTTTCGTAATGAACAATTTGCGAATAAAACATCATCGTGCCAGTGGCGATACCCAGTTGCAGCGCCTGATCGGCATCCGCCAGCCGCGCTTCACACACCAGAATCTTGCTGTCATGGCGATGACCGCGCTGGGCAATTTCATCGGCAATGTTGTGCACTTCCAGCATCGGCGTGTAGGCCTTGGCTTCGGCCACAAACGTGCCGACACCCTGCATGCGGATCAAAAAACCTTCGCTGGTCAGTTCACGCAAAGCACGGTTGATGGTCATACGGCTGACGCCAATTTCATTGACCAGCTCACTTTCAGAAGGTACCCGCTGATGCGGTTTCCAGACGCCGGCGCGGATCTGGCTGATGATCGCCTGTTTCACCCGCTGATAAATCGGTGCGGGTGTATCGCTCATCGCGGCCGCCAGTTCGGACAATGTCTGCTGCGACACGCCCTGTTGTTGTGTGACCTGATGTGGCGCGGCACCATTTTGAGAAAGTGGTGTGGGCTCCGACATGTCTCTTACCTCACTCAATGAAATTCCAGAAATATTGGGAAAGCTTGCCTGTTCGCCCGGCATTTTCCATCAGTGGAAAGTAAACGGAAAGGGCGTGACGGAAAACTAAATTTATAAAAAAAGGGTTGTTGCAAGTTTACAGCGCAATCAGGCATATGTATATGTATAGACAAGTCGGTTAAAAGTTTTGCAATTGTTTCCGTAAAATTGCATTTATGTTTCTTCTTACTGTTCAGGAATGATGCTGTTATGCCTGCTTATTTTGCTTCACGCGCCTTACTTTCAGATGGCTGGGCGCATAACGTGCGGCTGGACGTCGATGCAGCCGGAATGCTGACTGCGGTGACCCCGGACAACGATGCGCAGGGGTGTCTTCCCCTTTCCGGTCCGGTGGTTCCGGGCATGCCGAACCTCCATTCGCACGCCTTTCAGCGGGTGATGGCCGGTCTGGCGGAAGTCGCCGGTGATCCGCAGGACAGCTTCTGGACCTGGCGTGACCTGATGTATCGTATGGTGCAGCGCCTCACACCTGAGCAGGTGGGTGTCATTGCCCGTCAGTTGTATATCGAAATGCTCAAAGGGGGTTACACGCAGGTGGCTGAATTCCACTATCTGCATAACGACATCAGCGGTCAGACTTATGCCGACCACGGTGAAATGACTGCCCATCTGAGTGAAGCCGCGTCACAAACCGGCATCGGACTGACCATGCTGCCGGTGCTTTACAGTTACGCCGGATTTGGCGCGCAACCGGCACAGGCCGGACAGAAACGGTTTATTCAGGATACGGGCAGTTACCTCAAACAACAGGAAATTATCCGCAAACAACTCAGCGGTAAAAGCCTGCAAAATCAGGGATTGTGCTTCCATTCCCTGCGCGCAGTCACGCTGGAACAAATGCAGCAGGTGTTGCAGTCCGCAGATAAAAACCTGCCGGTGCATATTCATATCGCCGAGCAACAGAAAGAAGTGAACGATTGTCTGGGCTGGAGCGGGCAGCGCCCGATTTCCTGGCTGTATGACAATCTGGATATTGATTCCCGCTGGTGTCTGATCCACGCCACGCACGCTGACCGTTTCGAGCTGGCGAGCATGGCAAACAGCGGGGCGGTCGCGGGGTTGTGTCTGACCACCGAGGCTAATCTGGGCGATGGCATTTTCCCCGGCGTCGATTATCTGGCGCAGTCAGGTCGATGGGGGATCGGTTCCGACAGCCATGTCTCCCTGAACGTGGTTGAAGAACTGCGCTGGTTTGAATACGGGCAACGCCTGCGTGACCAGCGACGTAACCGGCTGACGACCTCTGCGCAAAATTCTGTAGGCGATGTGCTGTATACGCAGGCATTACAGGGCGGTGCACAGGCTTGCGGCGCGGCTATCGGGCAGCTTTCTGCGGGTTATCGTGCCGACTGGCTGGTGCTCGACGGGCAGGACCCCTATCTTGCCGCCGCAAAAAACAGTGAACTGCTCAACCGCTGGCTGTTCGCCGGTAATACCGGGCAGATCCGTGATGTGTATGTCGGCGGTATTGCGCGCATTGTGAACGGCCAGCATGAACAACAACAGGCTGCGGCGGCGGATTTCCTCGCGCTTCTCCGTCAGCTGGCGGGGACGTTGCATGATTGCCTGGCAACATTTCACCTTCGATGACCTGCCGGTCAGCCCGTGGCGTAACGGCGGTGGCGAAACCCGCGAAATCTTCAGTTTCCCTGCCGGTGGCCATGATTTTGACTGGCGCGCCAGTATTGCCACCATCGCACAGGATGGCCCGTTCTCGGCATTTCCCGGTATTGACCGTTCCATCACCTTGCTGAGCGGGGAAGGTGTGCATTTGCAGGCACAGCCTGATGTCGATCACTTACTCGTTGTCGCTGGTGAGCCTTTTGCCTTCAGCGGTGATACTGCGCTCCATGCCCGCCTGATGGGAGGAGTGACAACTGATTTTAACATCATGACGCGACGTACTGAATGTGCCGCACGGGTGATTGCCGCACGCGAGCACCTGACGGTGACGCGGGAAAAAGGTGGCGTGATTTATGTCATCAGCGGGATGTGGCAACTGGCGGATGGCCCGCTGCTGAGGGCGGGCGAGGGATATTACTGGTCTGAGACAGCGGCACAATCGCAACAGGGTTCCGTGAGTCTGACCCCAGTTGCTCAGCAACAGAGATGCCTGCTGTTGTGGGCGGCGATCACCTGATAAATACCTTACAGGATTGCGCTAAAAGGGAGCATGGCGCGCACCTAATTGATTCATCAGCCCGCGCAAAACGTCCCATAACCGGCGCTGAATGTTGTAAAAGTGCATGTGCAGAAACTGGCATAAAGCTTGCTTAAATATTGTCGACTGACTTGTATAGACAAGAATATACAGTAGCGTAATTTGCCTGTGGCTTTCACTGCCACAGGCATTTCCCCCGAGACAGATACTTTGGCAGGAGTGGCAGATGAGCAACATGATTTCCAGGGCTGTACTGAAGCGTTCGTTGTCTTTGTTAGGGCTGGCAGTGGCGCTGGGTAGTGTGACAGTCAGCGTGGCGCAAGCGGCGAACACGCCGGTTGCTATTGGTATTTCTGGCTGGACCGGTTTCGCACCACTGACCCTGGCAGACAAAGCGGGCATCTTTAAAAAGAACGGTCTGGATGTCACGCTGAAAATGGTGCCGCAGCAGTCGCGTCATCTGGCCATCGCTTCCGGTTCCCTGCAATGTGCGGCGACCACCGTGGAAACCTATTTAACCTGGAACGCCAGCGGGGTGCCGATCAAACAAATCGTACAGCTGGATAAATCTTACGGCGCAGATGGTATCGCGGTGCGTAGCGGTATCAACAAGATTACCGATCTGAAAGGCAAAACCATCAGCGTGGATGCACCGGGTACGTCTTCTTACTTCCTGCTGGCGTGGATCCTCGATAAAAACGGCATGACGATGAAAGACGTCAAACTCGCCACGCTCGGGCCGGATGCCGCTGCGCATGCCTTTATTGCCGGACAGAATGATGCGGCAGTGACCTATGAACCCTATCTTTCCAACATCCGCCAGAGCCCGGATAAAGGGAAGATTCTGGCAACCACGCTGGAATATCCGATGGTGATGGACACGCTGGGCTGTACGCCAGACTGGCTGGATAAAAATCCTAAAGCCGCTCAGGCGCTGGTGAACAGCTACTTTGAAGCGCTGGATATGATCAGGAAAGAACCGGAGAAATCCAACGAGATCATGGGCGCAGCAGTGAAAGAGACCGGCAAACAGTTTGCAGAAGAATCCAGTTATCTGCGCTGGCAGGATCGTGAGGCCAATCAGAAATTCTTCAGCGGTGAAATTGTGACCTTCACTAACGAAGCGGCGCGCCTGCTGACTGAGATGAAAATTCTGCGTAAAACGCCGGATATCAATACGTTATATGACGCGAAGTACGTGAAATAGCCATGAAGGACCGCGATATGAACAGCCCTGTCAGCCAGACAGCAGAACAACATATGACTTCGCAGTCAGCCTTACGCGAGCCGGCACCGTTGCCGGCAAGCAAAAAAGTCTGGCATAACCCGATGATGGTGCCTTTGCGTCCGGTCGCGTCGCGGCGTCGCTGGTTTCTCGGGTTCTGTTTCTTTGTGCTGTTTTTTGCTGTGTGGGCGCTGGTGACGTTTACCGGCCTTGTTTCCCCGACATTCCTCGCCAGCCCGGCGAGCATGTTGCAGGAAGGGATTTTACTCTTTACCGATTTTGATTTTACGACTGATATAGGCATGACGGTGATGCGCGTGCTGGGCGGCTTTATTCTGGCCTGCGCCATTGCCGTTCCGCTCGGCATCCTCATGGGGTCTTACAAACTGATCGAAGCTTTTTTCGAACCGTTTGTGTCCTTTTGCCGGTATCTGCCTGCGTCAGCGTTTGTGCCGTTGCTGATCCTGTGGGCGGGTATTGGTGAAATGCAGAAAGTTCTGGTGATTTTCATCGGCTCTTTCTTCCAGATCACCCTGATGGTGGCGGTAACCGTGGGGGCAGCGCGGCGTGACCTGGTGGAAGCCGCGTATACGCTGGGTGCCACCAACCAGAGTGTGGTGCGCAGGGTGATCATTCCCGGTGCGGCACCGGAAATTGCTGAGTTGCTGCGCCTTGTGCTCGGCTGGGCATGGACTTATGTCATTGTGGCGGAGCTTATCGGATCCTCGAGCGGTATCGGACACATGATTGTTAACAGTCAGGCACTGCTCAATACCGGGCAAATGATCTTCGGCATTATTGTGATTGGTTGCATTGGTTTGCTCTCCGATCTGTTGTTCAAAGCGGCCAACCGTCGGCTGTTTGTATGGAGTTCATTGTGATGAGCCATCCGAAACTGAGTGTCCGTCAGGTTGAACGTATTTTTACCGGCCCGAAGGGCGAGAAAACGCAGGCGCTGTTGCCGGTGGATTATCGGGTTGATGAAAACGACTTCATCACCATTCTCGGGCCTTCCGGCTGTGGTAAATCCACGCTGCTGCGCATTGTCGCCGGGCTGGATCAGCCAACGCGTGGCGAAGTGTGGCTCGATGGAGAACAGGTGGACGGCCCTGGTGCCGATCGCGGCATGGTCTTTCAGAGTTATACCTTGTTTCCGTGGCTGACCGTTGAACAGAACATCCGTTTCGGTTTGCAGGAGCGTGGCGTGAGTAAGGCAGCGCAAAAAGAGCGCAGCGACTACTTTATTAATAAGGTCGGGCTGCGGGGTTTTGAGCAGCACTTCCCGCGTCAACTTTCCGGCGGGATGCAGCAACGCACCGCCATCGCCCGCGCACTGGCGAATGACCCGAAAATTTTGCTGATGGATGAGCCTTTTGGCGCCCTGGATAATCAGACCCGCGTGATGATGCAGGAACTGCTGTTATCGATTTGGGAATCCTCGCGCAAAACCGTGTTGTTCGTGACACATGATATCGACGAAGCGATTTTCATGGCTAATAAGGTGGCGATTTTCAGTGCCCGGCCGGGGCGGATCAAAACCGAAGTGGCGGTTAATTTCCCGCATCCGCGGGACTACACCCTGAAAACGTCGCCGGAATTTATGGCGCTGAAAGCGCGGGTTACCGAAGAAATTCGTACCGAAACGATGCAGGCAATGGATCACTGATTTCAACGCCCCGCATCTGTACAGAATAGATTGTAGATTCGTTATGTAATGCGTAAATACCCGGCGGGCTGCGTCCTTAGCCGGGTTTACTTCCGGTTTCACTTGTCTATACAGGAATAGATTATGGCTTCTTCATCCAATGCGTTAACCCTTTGCCGCCTGCAACCAGGTCATGTTGATCTGCCGATGCTGCGCAAGATTTATCAGGGCAATGTCCGCCTTGAACTGGCTGAGGAGGCGCGCGCAGGCGTGCTGGCGTCGCAGGAAACGGTCACCCGCATTGTTGAGTCGGGGAAAGTGGTCTACGGCATCAATACCGGTTTCGGCAAGCTGGCACAGACGCGTATTCCGGCGGCGCGTCTGGCGGAACTGCAACGCAATCTGGTGTTGTCGCACAGCGTCGGCATCGGCAAGGATCTGGCGGATAACGTGGTGCGTCTGGTGATGGCGACCAAAGTGCTGAGCCTGTCTCGCGGCCATTCCGGCATCCGCATTGAGGTGATCGATGCACTGATTACCTTGTTCAATGCCGGTGTTTATCCGTGTATTCCTGAGAAAGGCTCCGTGGGAGCATCCGGTGACTTAGCGCCGCTGGCGCATCTCTCCCTGATGCTGATTGGTGAGGGGCAGGTCACGGTGCAAGGCGAAAAAATGTCGGCGACTGAAGGTCTGGCGACGGCAGGCCTGAAGCCATTTGAACTTGGGCCGAAAGAAGGGCTGGCCCTGCTTAACGGCACACAGGTTTCCACCTCGCTGGCGTTGTCCGGTCTGTTTGAAGCCGAACGCGTATTTTCTGCCGGACTGGTGGCGGGCGCATTGTCGCTGGAAGCCATCAAAGGTTCCGTAAAACCGCTGGATGCACGCATTCATGAAGCCCGCGGCCAGCAGGGTCAGATTGGGGTGGCGGCGGCACTGGAGCGAGATCCTGTCCGGGAGTGACATTGTCACGTCGTCATGCAGATTGCG
>NZ_JYDF01000170.1:0-6287 GCF_003263525.1 Rahnella sp. NRRL B-41462
GGGGAGGCCGGGAGGGGGTATTAATGAAAAACCAATAAGTTAAAGCTTGCACGACACACCTGAAACTCTAAAAATCCTTAAATTCTCGCCCCCATTTCCTCCACCCTTGCAATTGCCGCATACAGCGCCTCCGCCGTCACGTGTCCCGGCATATTCGCCATATCCGGCGCATGCAGTGATGCCTGCACAATACTTTCCAGCTCATCCTCATTAAGATCGGCTATCTCACTCAGACGCAGCGGCACAGCGCAGGCTTGCGCAAGTCTGACGGCTTCCAGCAGTTCCTCATCACTGCGGTTCTCCAGCGCCAGCAGGCACAGGTTGCCGAAGCCGACCAGCAGACCGTGGCCGAATTCACGGGTTTTATCACAGACCGTGAAACCTTCATAAATAGCGTGGGAAGCAGCGGCATGTGCCCCGCTGCTCATCAGCGATGTCAGGCCCGCAAACATGAAAATAGCATCGAGTACCTGATCCAGCCCGGCGTTCGGTTTACCGGCGCGGACGGCGTCGCAGGCCACAGGGCCGTAAGATTCGATCAGGTCATAGCATATCCGGCTGTTGGCGCTGGAAGAACGTGCGACGCCGCTCAGCTGGCCGTGATGACTGCTGATGGCACGGAATTCATACCATTTTGCCAGCGTGTCGCCAAGGCCAGCAGCCAGCCAGCGCAACGGGGCAACAGCCAGAATTTCGCTGTCGATGATCACCGAAGCCGGTGCCTGTGGCAGCGGGAATAAATCCCGGAAATGACCGTCGTCATGGTAACGGATGGTCAGCGGCGTGACGGCGGCGCAGGTCGCGGCAATCGTCGGAATCGTTACAACCGGCACACTGGTTTCCACGCCAACGGCTTTGCAGGTATCAAGAGATTTGCCGCCACCCACACCAATCACGATATCGGCTTTTTTATCTTTAACGATTTTAGCCAGGCGGCTGATATTGCCCTCACTGCTTTCCCCGCCGAACCATTCGCTGCCAACCAGTTCCACGGCGGAACCCTCAAGCTGGTGGCGGATTTTATCCCCCACGGCGGCCAGCGACTGATGGCCACCAATCACCAGCGCACGCGTACCCAGCAGTGCGCAAATGTCACCAAGCTGAGAGATAACGCCGGGTCCGCGCAGGATTTGCGCCGGGAAGATAATATTCTGTGCCTGCATAACTGCCTCTCCGTGATTTTTGTATTTGACGGGTCTGATGAAAATTCTCTGAAGATGTTTTTGTTATTACTTCAAATCAATAGGGTTGTTGACGCAACAAATGCGGCCCAAGCTGGCGAACCGACGTGCAGCCAAGCTGCGCCATCGTGCGGTCAACTTCCTGCAAAATAATCTCCAGCGCCCGTTGCGCGCCCGCCTCACCGGCTGCGGCGACACCATATAACATCGGTCTGCCGAGCAGCACCGCATCCGCGCCCAGCGCCAGGGCTTTCACCACGTCAGTGCCACGGCGAAAACCGCTGTCGATGAGGATCGTCGCCTGCGAACCGCACAGCTTGCGGATTTCCGGCAGCACTTCCAGTGCACTTACCGAACCGTCGAGCTGACGCCCGCCGTGATTTGACAGCACAATGCCATCGGCTCCGCTCGCAAAAGCGAGCTGTGCATCTTCCGGCGCGAGGATCCCTTTGATCAACAATGCGCCCTGCCACTGGCTGCGGATCCAGCGCAGGGTTTCCCAGTTCAGACGGGTATCCATCTGCGCTGAAAAGTAGCTCGCCCCGCCCGCTCCTCGTTGTTTATCTGCCGGAACGTAGGGTTTGAGATTGCCGAAACCAGGCATTCCTGCCGGTTTTAAGGTTCGCCAGACCCAGCCCGGATGCAGCGCGACATCAATCATGCTCAGCACCGATAGCTTCATCGGCCGCCGGTAATTACGCTTATCTTTTTCGCGGTTACCGAAATGCACCGCATCAACCGAGACCACCAGCGTGGTGCAACCGGCTGCTCTGGCCCGCTCCAGCAGGCTGGTGGTGACGGTCCGGTCCTTGAGCACATACAACTGAAACCAGTGCTGTGGCAGATTTTGTGCCGCGATTTCTTCAAGCGAAGCGGTTGAAACCGTGCTCTGGATATAGGCGATACCCGCACGTTTCGCTGTACGGGCCAGCATGGTATCCGCGCCGAAACGCAACATGCCGTTATAGCCTGTCGGTGCAATCAGTAACGGTGCAGAAAGCCGCTGCCCGCACACCGTGACGGACAAATCGCGCTGGCTTGAATCGTTCAGTACCGGCGGAATAAAGCGCCAGCGGCCAAAAACCTCACGGTTATCCTGCAGCGTTTGCTCATCATCCGCCCCGCCTTCAACATAGCTAAACGCAAAACGGGGCAAGGCGCATTTCGCCTGCCGTCGCAGATCGTCAATGTTCAGCGCAGCACGTTTCACTCCGCCTCCTCCGTCAGGATACGTTTCAGGCTGTCGATAAACTGCCGGTTATCCTGTTCATTACCGATGGACACGCGGATCCAGTTTTCATAACCGGTTTCACGCCAGGGTTTGATAATCACGCCATAAGTAAGCAAGCGTTGTGCCAGTTCCGTAGCCGGGCGGCCGCAATCGAAGAACAGGAAGTTGGCATAGGATGAGGCGACGTTAAAACCGAGCGCGGTAAGTTCGGCCGCCATGTCCTCACGCAGTGCGGTGACCAGCGCAATGCTGTCGCGGACATGCTGTTTATCCTGCAATGCCGCCACGGCAGCCACCTGCGCCGAACGGTTGATGTTGAAAGGTGTCCGCACCCTGTCCAGCAAATTCACCAGTTCAGGGTGACTGGCTAAACCATACCCCACCCGCAGCCCGGCCAGCCCGTACGCTTTCGAGAAAGTCCGCAACACAATCCACGGTCGTGGCTGCTCAGCCAGCACCAGCAGACTGTCAGGATAGGCAGCGTCGGTTTCACAATATTCGAAATAGGCTTCGTCAATCACCAGGACGCAATCCGCTGGCGCGGCATTAATAATGCGGGTGAATCCTTCCCGGTTAAGCATGCAGCCCACCGGATTGGACGGGTTGCTGAAAATCAACATTTTGGCCGGTGCGCGCAGTGCGGTTTCCCAGGCTTCAACATCAAATTCCTGCTGTGCATTCACGCCGACCATCGTGACATCCGCCCCCATCATGCGCGGGAAGATTTCGTGTAAACCAAACGAGGGGATCAGCGTCACAACACGGTCGCCGGGGTTAAGAAACGCCAGCGCCAGCATATGCAGGATGTCTTCGGAACCGTTGCCGATAACAATATTTTCGGCTGCCACGCCGGTATCTGCTGCCAGCGCGTCACGCAGCACCGCACTCGATGCATCAGAATAAATCGCACTGAAACGGGCATCCGCTTCTAACGCCACCACCACCTGCGGGCTGGCACCAAGCGGGTTTTCATTACTGGCCAGTTTGGCAATATGAGTCACGCCGTATTTTTTTTGCACAGCATCAGCCGAAAGCCCGGCGTTATAAACGCTCAGTGACCGCGCCCCGGGCCTTGCCAGATTTTTCAGAAGCTGTTGCTGCTTTTTAAATGCCGAATCAAGAACTGCCAGATCTGAAGCCATTACTTACCTCACACTGTAGATATGCTCCCGAGTATGCCGTAAATCAGCGGATTTTTACGCCACTTTTTGCAGCATTTTCCGAATGTTTTTGAAACAAAACGGGCAACGGCCTGCGCCACTGCCCGTGAGGTTTGTCCAATTTAATTTCTCAATGAATTAATCACTTATCATTATTACTTTGCGAGCATTGGCAAATTCAGGTGATGACGTTCAGCACAGTCTTTTGCCTGTTCATAGCCAGCGTCTGCGTGGCGCATCACACCGGTTGCCGGGTCGTTCCACAGCACGCGGTCAAGGCGGGCATCGGCTTCCCGGGTACCGTCAGCCACAATCACCATTCCGGCATGTTGCGAGAAACCCATCCCGACGCCACCACCATGATGCAGACTGACCCACGTTGCGCCGCCCGCAGTATTAAGCAAAGCGTTCAGCAGCGGCCAGTCGGAAACTGCATCAGAACCGTCTTTCATGGCTTCCGTTTCACGGTTTGGTGAGGCAACAGAACCGGTGTCGAGATGGTCGCGGCCGATAACCACCGGCGCTTTCAGCTCGCCATTACGTACCATTTCATTGAATGCCAGACCGGCAATATGGCGCTCTCCCAGCCCCAGCCAGCAAATACGCGCCGGTAACCCCTGGAAAGCGATACGTTCGCGCGCCATGTCCAGCCAGTTAATGAGGTTTGCGTTGTCGGGGAACAGTTCTTTCAGTTTGGCGTCGGTTTTGTAGATATCTTCCGGGTCCCCGGAAAGCGCCACCCAGCGGAACGGGCCTTTGCCTTCACAGAACAGCGGACGGATATAGGCAGGCACAAAACCTGGGAAATCAAAGGCATTCTCCACGCCTTCGTCTTTGGCAACCTGACGGATGTTATTGCCATAATCGACCGTCGGAATGCCCATCGCATGGAAATCGAGCATTGCCTGAACGTGTTTGGCCATCGACGCACGGGCAGCTTTCACCACCGCTTGCGGATCTGACAGTCGCGCATCCTGCCATTTTTCCAGGCTCCAGCCTTCCGGCAGATAGCCGTTCAGCGGGTCATGTGCCGAGGTCTGATCAGTGACGATATCCGGGCGCAGACCGCCTTCTTTTGCGCGGGCAACCAGTTGTGGCATCACCTCTGCGGCATTGCCCAGCAGCCCCACGGAAATGGCTTTTTTCTCGGCGCAGGCTTTTTCAATCATGGCCAGCGCTTCATCAATGCTGTGTGCTTTGTAATCGAGATAACGGGTGCGCAGACGGAAATCGATGCGCGATTCCTGACATTCAATTGCCAGTACGCAGGCTCCGGCCAGCACGCCCGCCAGTGGCTGGGCGCCGCCCATGCCGCCCAGACCGGCAGTCAGGATCCATTTGCCGCGCAGGTCGCTGTTGTAATGCTGGCGTCCCGCTTCCGCGAAGGTTTCATAAGTACCCTGCACAATGCCCTGCGCACCGATGTAAATCCAGGAACCGGCGGTCATCTGGCCGTACATCATAAGGCCAGCTTTATCCAGTTCGTGAAAGTGATCCCAGTTTGCCCAGTGCGGCACAATGTTGGAATTGGCAATCAGCACGCGGGGCGCATCGGTATGGGTGCGGAAAACGCCAACCGGCTTGCCGGATTGTACCAGCAGCGTTTCGTCTTCACGCAGCTTGCGTAAACTGTCAAGAATGCCTTCAAACGCCGGCCAGTTGCGCGCTGCTTTACCAATGCCGCCGTAAACCACCAGATCTTCCGGGCGCTCAGCGACATCCGGATCGAGGTTGTTCTGGATCATGCGGTATGCCGCTTCAATCAGCCAGTTCTGGCAGCTCAGTTCCGTGCCCTGTGGCGCACGAACAACGCGGGCAATGGCCGTTTTTTGTGGAGCGTTCATCATCATTTCCTTCTCTGAAATAGGGTGTTTGAATCAATCTTTACAGGACAAAAGTCATCAGGCAAAGCTTGGCAGCAGCGCTTCAATCGCCGCAGGCCAATGCTCGCGGGAAGCCCACAGACGCATCATTTCAACGTCCGGTGCCATCAGGCGGTCTTTTTCAAGAAATGCCACGTTTTCACGGATAGCTTTCATTTCATTTTCCAGCGTCGCTGAACTTTGCAACGGACGAAGGAAATCAATACCCTGTGCGGCGGCCATCGCTTCAATGCCCACGACCACGCTGGTGTTAAAGCACATGTCACCCAGACGGCGGGCGGCGTAGGTTGCCATGGATACATGATCTTCCTGATTCGCAGAGGTCGGCAGGCTGTCAACGCTGCCCGGATGCGCCAGCGATTTGTTTTCCGACGCCAGTGCCGCTGCGGTTACCTGCGCAATCATAAAGCCGGAGTTCACACCGCCGTCATTGACCAGAAACGCCGGTAAACCGGAAAGCCCGGTATCGAGCAGTAACGCCATACGACGCTCGGAAATCGCGCCGATCTCAGCGACGGCCAGCGCGATGATATCGGCAGCAAAAGCCACCGGTTCGGCATGGAAGTTACCGCCGGAAATCACGTCACCGTTTTCGGAAAACACCAGCGGATTATCAGAAGCGGCATTGGCTTCAATGCGCAGGATACGGGCAGCGTGGTGCAGGTTATCCAGACAAGCCCCCATCACCTGCGGTACACAGCGGATGGAATACGGATCCTGTACGCGGCCGCAATCTGCATGAGACGTGACAATGTCACTCCCGGACAGGATCTCGCTCAGTGCCGCCGCCACCCCAATCTGACCCTGCTGGCCGCGGGCCTTCATGAATGCG
>NZ_JYDF01000171.1:0-1951 GCF_003263525.1 Rahnella sp. NRRL B-41462
GGCCATGTTCCGGCCGTGACGGTTTGTTGTGAAAAAGAAAGACCTGACATCGATGACCAGGCAGAGAAAGGAAAGTAAATGCCAGGAGAGGAAGAGACAGTAAGGGAAGAGAGAGACAATCCCCCGACACATGCCGGAGAAGAAGGGCGGCGCAGCCGCCCTCTGTCTCAGGAACTGGCGGGCGTAGCCCGCTGGGGGTTTCGGGCGAAAATGGCAGGGTTTCCCCTGCCCTCATGATCAGGCTGTGAGCAACGACAAAACCTGTTTCATCGCCTCGTATTTTCTGCGCAACGCAAAACGCGCTTCCCAGTCATTGGCATAGTAAACCGGCGTGTATCGTACACGGCTAAACTGCAGGGTGAGCGTATTCCCCGTGACCACCTCAGCAGGTATTCCCAACAAACTCAGCTGAATAAAGGCCATATCCGCTGCCACGGGGTCGAGATCGATACAATGCGCGAACAATTGTTCAGAGGGATTGAACCCTGCCTCTAACATGCTTTCTGCATAAGCCACTACCATGCCAGCAGCTCCGCAGCATGGCTCACTGAGTGTCACCCAGCCTTCTTTGTTAATGGTTTCCGCCGCCTTGGGGAACATCAGCCGAGCCATAAGGGATTGCACGTGATATGGCGTGAAAAACTGCCCCATATCATCAGAACCTAAATCCAGCTCCATAAAAACTGCCCCGAGGAAATCCTGATATTTTCCCTGCAATGCGCAAACGAGCATACAGAACAGCGTGTGCAGGTTTTCCAGATCAGCGGCCTCATAGCGGGCACAGATTTTCCGGCTTCTCTCGATATTCTCATCGGTGCGGACGGTAGCAATATCCAGCTCGCTGGCGGCCAGCGTGATAAAATCACAGAACACATCCCAGCGGCGCAGGTATCGTGCCGTCTGACCGAACACGCGGATAAACTCACGTCGTGCATTATCTGAGGTAATCAAGTTCTTTGGCGCACGCATTTTCGCCGATACGCTGGCGATTACGGTCCCATCAGTTGACGGCTCCCCCTGACATGCGCTGAAAAGGTCATCAAAATTTAACTGTGACATGAAACGACTCCTTAGATGCCGCCCGTTAACGTCCCCGATGCGGTCACATATGATCTTGCCCGCGTCGCCCAGTAAGCGGCCTCCGCGCCTGCGCGCCTTTCGAACCGGTTTTTACCCGCGTCGCCGGTGGGGATGTCAGATGTATACATGGTGTTTCTCCTGTTGAGTGAAGGCGGGGAAATCCCGCCTTCAGGTATAACTAATGACCAAAAATTTCCGCGCGAACGCGCTCCCACGCCCTAAGACCCAGAAGGCTGTAGCGACTCTCTACAACACGTTTCGCCAGCATCCAGCACTGTGCAACAGGGAAAAATACGCACGGTTTGCCGTCTTTACCGGCACCCGTGGTCTCAGCAACATTCAAGGCCAGCGGAACCAGATAACGGCGTAAAATTTCAACCATTTCATCCTCGCCCGTTGCGACTTCATAGATGTAGAGGCCGGAGAGTTCATCCAACAAGGCCCCTTGTTCGGCTACGATTAATGACGTGTTTTTCACACATCTTTCGGAAGATTCAGGAGCGGCGGTCTTGACGTTTTGTGTGTGCATTCTTCAGGCCCCCTTCAGGTTAAATGTCATCTCTCGGTGAGTTCTTTCGCGGCAAAGGGCGAAGTAGCGACGACGCACGGGGGAACGCAAGGGCGCCGCAGGCGTGCATTTCACCCTTGCGTTAACCTGGGCGGCGGTGCTACACCCAGCCCTCCGCGTAAGGGCTTACCGCGAGATGGATAACCGCATCCGGCAGAATGCACACACCCGACGACGAGGAACGAGGCGGCGACCTTAGCGGCCAGCGACGCTGGCCAGTGTCTGTGCGGCGGCGCAGCCGCCTGCGGGGGTTGACCTGGCCGTTGCCATCAGACCCTAGCCGTAGGCCGTAACCCCGGTGGG
>NZ_JYDF01000172.1:0-2625 GCF_003263525.1 Rahnella sp. NRRL B-41462
GCAGGGGGAGGAGCAAACAGAAAAACATTCTGCATTTGAATTATTGCTGCGGCCTCAGCAAATCAGAAACTATAGCTCGCCGTCACCGACACATTCCTTGGTTCGCCGTAGACCACATACTGGTTCACGCTGGTGTCATATTCTTTGTCAAACAGATTATTCACGTTGGCCTGCACCGCCAGTTGTCTGGTGACCTGATAACGACTGAACAGGTTAACCAGCGCGTAGCTGCCTTGTTCAGCATAACGGGTGCCGTTGCCGCTTGGCCCCGGAACGGTATCCCAGACGTGGGTCTGCCAGTTCACGCCACCGCCGACGGTCAGATCCTGCAACATCGGCAGACGGTAGCTGGAGAACAGTTTTAGCTGGGTGCGCGGCAGTTGCGGATTAACTGCATCGCCATTTTCATCTTCTGCAATGTAACGGGTACCGCCGAACGTCATCTGCCAGTTATCGGTCAGCGCGCCGTTCACTTCAAATTCCACGCCGCGGCTGACGGTGCCGTTTTTTCCTTCATAGGCGGTATCGGTTGTGCCAGGAATAATGCGGCCGGTGCTTTGTGCCACGTTGTCCAGCTCCGCGCGGAAGATAGAAACCGACGCGGTCAGACGGCTGTTGAACCAGTCAGATTTTACGCCCGCTTCGTAGTTTTTGCCGATGACCGGTGAAAGGTAGCCGCCGTTGATATCGCGGTAAGTTTGCGGCTGGAACACTGAGGTGTAGCTCGCATAGGTCGACCAGGTATCGTTGATGTCGAACACCAGACCGGCGTACGGCGTGATGTTGTTCTTCTCGATCTGGTCGGTGAGCGTGTGAGAATTCCAGTTGGTGTAGCGTGCGCCAACGATCAGGTGCAGCGGATCCGCCAGTGAAAGACGCGTAGCCACGTAAGCCGATTTCTGACGGATAACATTTTCTTCCGCCAGCGCGCGCGGACCCCAGTCAGTTTCAGGGAACTGACCGTTGAAATCGTCAAAATTGCCCAGTTCTTCGGTTGAGATATTGGCAAAGGAGCTGTAATAGGTGTTCTGCTGTTTGCTGTAGCTCACACCGGTCATCAGTTCATGCTGACGGCCAAACAGTTCATACGGGCCGCTGGCAAAGGCATCTACACCATCGACTTTACGTTTACCGGTGTTATAACCGGTTCCCGCCACCACCGGATAACCGGCATAAGCGGATTCGCCGACGCCGGTGGTTTTATCGAATGTCCCGTCGATATACATCATCTTACTGTCGATATGGGATTCGGTATGGGTGCCGTTCAGTGTGGCCTGCCAGCCGTTATCGAACGATTGCTTCAGGGTGGTGAACAGCTTAGTCGTTTCTTTATCGCTGTACGCCCAGTCCGGTGCGGAGTTAAAGCCGCGACGATAATCGGTTTTGCTGCCGTCCAGATACCAGCGCGGCATACCGCCCCAGGTCGGGCTGTCGGTGTTGGTTTGCTGGAATTCGTAGCCTGCGGAAAGCAGGGTGGAATCGGTGAGGTCGGCATCCACGGTGGCATAGACGAATTTTTTGGTGGCGCCGTAGCGTTCAACGTAGCTGTTTTTGTCCTGATAACCGGTGATCAGGCGGCCACGTACGCTGCCGGATTCGTTCAGCGGTGTGGATAAATCTGCCACGTAACGTTGTTTATTCCAGCTACCGTAAGTAGCAGAAACATTGCCGGTGAATTCTTTGCTGTCGGCGTGTTTACGCACCTGATTGACGGATGCTGACGGGTTGCCGGGGCCGGTCATCAGACCGGTTGCACCGCGCACCACTTCGATACGTTCATAAATCGCCGTGTCAGACTGGGAATCACCCAGATCCCAGCGCGGGTCGAAGGTGGTCGGAATGTTATCGACCATGTAGTTGTCGATCAGAAAGCCACGCGCGTAATAAGTACGGCGGTCGAGATCCGAGACGCTTTCCTGAATACCGGTGGTGTTTCTCAGCACATCACCCAGAGATTGCAGTTGCTGATCCTGCATACGTTGCTTGCTGATGATACTGACGGATTGCGGAATATCGCGCGCCGTCAGGGCCATTTTTGTGCCCGCAGTGGTGACCGGAACACTGTAATCGGTGGCTGAGGTATCTGCCGCGCTGGTGTCGTTCTGACCGGTGACGACAACCGTGTCTTCAGCGGTTTTTTTTGCGCTGGCTTCTGCTGCATAAGCACTATGCAATGAAGATGAAACAAGCAGGGCAATGATGGAAAGTGAAAGTTTCTTTCCTGAATTATTTTGAGGATTTTCCTTAACACTCCTGACGGCGTAATTCCCTGTAAAATTAGACATAAGTATTCTCCACACGGTTATTTTCTTATTTTTTAAGCCACTGCATTTTTTTATGAATACGGCTTTATCAGCATGAGCAAACCCCGCCAGGATCCCCCGTAACAAGGGCTGGAGAAGATAAAATGAGCATGGTTAATAAAGCGAATGAGAATAATACGCATTGGGTTTACTGCTGTAAATAAATATTACAGGCGGGGGGCTACACCGATAGCCGCAATGCTCCCTCCCCTGCGAAGGGGAGGGTTGGGGTGGGGTATTAAAGACAAATTAAGAAGCAGGAGTTTGCTCTGACCAGAACAGTGTTTGCCCTTAAAACCCCCTCCCAACCTCCCCCTTCGCA
>NZ_JYDF01000173.1:0-7157 GCF_003263525.1 Rahnella sp. NRRL B-41462
GATAAGCAATCAGGCTGGTTCCCTCTTTTTCTTTCTGAAACTGAGCCATCATGACGGGAGCTGAGGCACCAGCGGTAATCAGCGCCAGCATGGCAGCACTGAGTTTTGTTTTCAGGTTTGCCATGTTCAGTCCTCGTCGCGCCGCACCATATTGTGTTTGCGGTCCCAGATTTTGAATCCGACATTGATCAGGCACGTCACGAATGCGAAGAACAGACCGCCAAGCACTCCAATTGCGGTCCACTGTTCGGGAGTAAACGAATTCAATAGGCGGTAGAGCCAGAACATGGAACTGCCACCAGCAGAACCGTAGGCTATACCGGTAGTTAGTTTGTCCATTTTCATAGTCTCCCCCTCCGGTCTGCCGGTTGGGTGCGTAGTAGTGAGGTATTTAGCGGCTCAGTCCGTTTGCGAAAGGATGAGTGGTTAGCTGATTGACTGGCCGCCAAAACGAGAAAAGGCCACCAAATTGGCAGCCTCAAAAACGCAAAAACCCGCACATTGGCGGGTTCAAGTAACTTCTGTAATTAAAGATGTAGTGCCTGCCCCACCCGGCGCTTATCTCCGGCACTCGTAATGGCTTAGCTCTTGAAGGGGCGAATTCATCATCTCAGATTAATCCTGATGACATTTAACAATATTTGCGAATTTAACCATTTTTAGACCAATAAAACACAACATTGTGATCTAGCCCGAGAAATCAGTGACCATGGCAAGGGCCGTTGGATTGGACATGATAAACCCCTTATCGCTGTTATTGTCCTCCACGAATCGAGGGCATAAAAAAGCCCCAGACTATGCCGGGGCTGTAATGTGTTATGAGGTATTAGACTGTTCAGGGAATATTTCTCCCAACGTCTGGTTATACCGTTCCTCTTCGAGTTCCACGCCCAGCGCGAAACGTCCCAGCTTGATGGCTTCTTTTATCGTGGAACCTGATCCCATGAAAAAATCAGCCACTACATCACCCGGTCTACTGCTGGCGTTAATGATGTCTCTCATCATTTCGGCTGGCTTTTCGCACGGATGTTTACCGGGATAATACTGAACTGACTTATACGTCCACACGTCAGTAAACGGAACGAGACTCGTCACTGTGAAAGGCCGCCTCAAACGCTTTAGCTCATCCACCAGATCCGCATAACGTCGGGATAATGAATGATATTCAACTACCAACTGATGGTGAGGAAGTTCCAGCTCTTGCCGAGCATGCTTTTCGCGGGCTACGCGATCAAACAAGCTTTGAAGCGCCAGATAGTCTTTCTCACTGGGTAATTGCCACTGGCTCTCACTGAACCAATGCGAAGCCATTTGCTTACCCGTTGCCTGATGAATTTCTTTAGCACTTATCCCCAACGCTTTGCGGGAATCACTGAAATAATCCACCAGAGGCTTGAGCGTATTTTTGCGCTGTTCCTTGCACTGCGCGGAATAACTTGATGCCTTACCTCTATAAGGACCGCTGTAATGCTCAGCGAAGAGGATCCGCTCAGTGGCTGGGAAATACGACCTCAAGTCTTCTTTGTGCTGTCTGTTCCACGGCCCAGAAGGTTTGGCCCAGATGATGTGGTTCAGAATTTTGAACCGCTCACGCATCAGTAACTCAGTGTCAGCAGCCAAACGCGAACCGCAAAAGACGTACAGGCTGCCTGATGGTTTTAGTACACGCCAGAACTCCGCAAACATCTCGTCAAGCCACGCCAGATAAGCTGACTCGTCAGGCCATTGATTGTCCCATTTGCATGATTTAACCCTGAAATACGGAGGGTCCGTGGCTATCAGGTCAATGCAGTTATCAGGTAAGGTTTTGATGTATTGGAGTGAGTCAGCACAAATAATATTTATACTGTTTAAATTCACAGTATTTTTCATAGATCAGAGACGCCCTTTTTGATAGGCTCCATTTGCTGTGTGCACATCAGCAATGGGCCTAGGTTCGCTCGTGACCAACTAACGGGCGAATGGCGTGCACGATGTTATCAGCATCATGTACGCCGCCCATTCCACAAACAATTTAGCCCTGGCATATGCCGGGGCTTTTCTTTATTCGAAACCACTTCTCGCAGTGGCCGCGCTCATGCCCTTGAGTGCTCTGTAGCTCCTCGCCGCTAATAACTGGTGCGCGTTTGGCTGGCGCGCTGCTCTACCGGTATGTCTTTTTCTTTATTAACCCTCACCAGCGCATATTGCAGTTCGGACCTGCATCTGGCTCCCTCGATGGGGACTCGGGACAGCATCACTACTGCGGTGTTGGCTGACGCCTGCGGTCTGTCCGTTTACTGGTGCATTTTACTATCCTCCAGAAACGACAAAGCCCCGGCGTATGCCGAGGCTTGATATCAGGTATAATTTCCCATCATTGGGATAAATCTAGCCAGATTCGGCAACTTTTGCAACGTCTAAATCACTGGGTCACCTTTTTAAATTCCGATTCCGCCGCCGACTCTTCAATGAAGCATTTGGTGATGAGCTTCTCATAGAACGGTTTCCAGCTGTTGTTCCATGTTCTCTCCGGCAACTCTGGCAATAACGCTTTCACAGCGCGGTGCGCTACTGACGCTGGCAGGCGCGAATAACCAACGCCATGACAGCGCGGGCATTCCTTTTCTACCGGCAGGCCCATCAGAATGGATTTTTCCCGATCGACTACTTTTCCCGTGCCGTTACACCGGCAACGGCTCGATATAACTCCCTTCCCTTTGCATGGCTGGCAAATGACATCAACTATCTCTTCCCCTTCAGTTTTGGACTTCATTTCATCGCGGTAAAGCAGCCCAAGATTTCCAGGAAGAGAATCAATAAGGTGCTGACGGTCGATTGCCAACTGATTTATGAAGGTTCTTTTCTCTTTCAAAAAGCCGGTACCTGAACAGCACGGACAATCAGACGTGGCCGCCGCCGAGCGCGCGTAATCTTCAAAAGCCATCCTCGCCATAATACGCAGGCATTCAGCCATGCGTCGCCCAGCGACTTTGCCGATATGCTTCGGTGCGTGCTGTTTGGCGTATTGTGTGAGCATGCCGACCGCTATGGTTTTGTCCTGCTGGCTGATGCCGGCTTTTGCCAGGAACAGACGAAGGCCGAATTCAGCTCCGCTTTGTGTCATGCCAAGCGCCGCCATGATGTCGGTGATGTTCAGTCCATCGCTGGCCGTCGCGCGGGAACTGTCGCTGATCGATAACCCTTTCGGGGAAAAATGCTTCAAAATCGTTTCAAGGTTCATGCTGTCTCCACACTTATTTTTGTTTGCCGGTAGCGATAACGCCCGTCGCCAGCGCGCGGTCTAATGTCTTCATGACCAGATACATCTGATCACCATGTTCTTCTTCCCAAGCCGGTGTATTCGCATGAAGTGAGTCGTGACACCGTCTGCACAGCGGGATCACGAACAGGTCATGCGCTTTTGTTGCCATACCGCCAAAGCCATTGCCGGTGATGTGGTGCGGATCGTCGGATGGGTCGCCGCAGCCGCAGCATGGCTGGCGCTTTACCCATTGGGTGTATTTTGCGTTTTCGTACCGGCGGCGCTTGGGGATCCGGACATATGATTCCGGCGTCTCAGGGTCGATTGCCAGCGCCAACACAGGTTTGATGTTGTTTGCTAGAAGCTCCTGTGGCTGTTTCTCCCACGGATTCACGTCCGCTTCTTTACCCTGGCCGCCCGGCGGTTTGTATTTAACCCCCAGCGCTTCGCAAATAATTTCTTCCGGCACCTGGTGAACTAGCCCCTTCGACACAGCCCACCAGCAGAGTTCCGGCAAAGTAAGGTGCCGCCCGTCTGGCAACCCATAACGGTACCGGATTGCCTCAGTCACAAACTCGGCTGCGTTCGCCAGCGCGATAGCATCCAGTTTTGGCGATTCTTTTTCCCGAAACTCGTTGTCATGCGCCCAGCACAGGCAGACCACGCCGCGCCCGCGGGGCACCTGTACCAGCTCATGGTGATGAAATTCCCCGTTGTAGTCCGGACACTGGCACACACGGTGGCGTTTAACCCAAAGCGTCAGCGCGTCCATGCCACCAACTCTGGTAATTACCGCTGGTGATGACAGGAAACAAGACAGACGCGGGTCACGTGAAAGAGACTGAGCTTCTGCCGGTACCACACCATCAGGCAGGGTATGGAGTTCGGCTGGCTCGTTGGTGATCAGCAGGCGTTTACTACTGAAGAACTTCACCATGTCCGCTGGCAGTGCGAACTGTACGATCCCCAGTTCCCTCTGAGGATAGGGTTTCAGTAATGCTCTCACGCTGCGTTCTCCTGTCTCAGGTGATCAGCCCACATTCCACCAATCCATTTAATGCCTTTCGGGGTAAATCGCGCCTGGCTGAAATTATGATTACTCGTCAGGCTGGTACCCGTCTTAACCTCAAATCGTCCTGCATCCAGATGCTGGGCAAAAGGCGCCAGCGTGCCGCCCAGCGGATACATGATTTTCTTGTCCAGCAAGAACAGACGGAAATCCGTTTCTTTTGCCTGAAGTAATTTGCATACCTGGCGGAAACCCATTGAGCCGCGGGCAGCGACATACCGATCCACAAATTCAACCTTGGGAGCCGCCTGCGCCAGCTGAGATTCCAAGACCTGTTTCTGCTCAGCCAGATCAGCGGCAAGCCTTAACGCTTCCGGCAATGACTGCGGAATTTGCGGAGTTTTCCCTTCCTCCAATTCAAGCCACCGATCGATGACTCTTTTCCGTAACACCACGCTGTAGCCAGATACCAGCGTTAGGCACAGATCGCGCGGTAGGTGGTAAAGCGGATAAGTCCGTCCACGGTCATCCCGGTAATCTCCCGAAAACTCGGGAGATTGAATATTGAGCTGTTCCAGCATTGAACGGATGTCTGCCATCACATGATCGTGCCGCTTATCACACAGACCAGCGATTTCGAGACTGCTCATTGCAGTGAAGCCCGGATCATTTTTAACGTTGGTTAATGCGTTCATGAAACCTCCTCAAAATCACTGATGGTTATTTCCGCTTTGCCGCCTTTAGTCACCGGTCCCCATTCGACCGTCATGCGTTTGACCTGGCTGTCGTCCTTCCAGATCCCCGCATGAGTCAGGCCATCAAACAGCGCCTTCTGGAAATTATCTAAATCCCGCTTCGCCCTGTTCGGTGGGAACAGCACCAGATGCACATCCAGTTCGGTGAGTAGTGCCGTCGGACGGCTGCGCAACTGCTGATAAATGGCCGCCAGCGCGTTTGAACGGAAGGTTCGCCCGCGCTCGCTGATCAGCACGCCCTTTTGTGTGGAGCGCCAGTAGCCGTTTACGCTGGGCGGGAATGGCAGGATCAGTTGCATGCAACCTCCCCTGCTTTCATCAGGCTGTTCAGCACAGCGTCAGCATGTTCCCCTGCGGCCGTATAATCTGACGGGCAAAGCTCGCCCGTATAAGAAGCGGCCTTGAGGTAACCGCGGTAGGCATCAAGCCAGATTCTCTGAAGTTCATTCATCAGCAATCACCTTCACTGAGTGAGCAATGCGCGCGGCGGCGGTGGTCAGGTGGTCGGGATCGAGTTCAATACCGATGAAACTGAAACCATCAAGAATGGCGGCTTTCCCGGTAGAACCAGAACCCATAAACGGATCCAGTACCGTGCCGCCCGCAGGTGTTATCAGGCGGCAGAGATAGCGCATCAGTTCGCAGGGTTTAACGGTTGGATGAGCATTACGTGCACCAGATGTTCGCCCAGCGCCAGCACGCGGATCATTGAGACCAGCGCTTCCCTCTACGCGGCCGCCGGTCATTTCAGATGCTGTGACTGGTACAAATCTTTCCATTCCTTCATCGCGTTCTGTCTTAGTGACCTTCGCGCAGTAGAAGAATCGTGCGGCTGACCTGCTGATCTCCACTCGAGCGGCATGTTCGCGCGGTGCGTTCATATCGCCATAACAAACGCGTGCGGGCCGAGATTTACCCGTAGTTTTCAGGTCGCCTTGTTGGCCCTTTGCGTCAGGAAATGCGGCGATTACTTCTTCACTACCGTCATGAATGATGTTTGCAGGCCAGCGACCAAGCTGATCTGGCTGCCATTCGGCGCAGTCTGGCGCTTTATCATCTCGAACATGCGACAAGAGTGCGCCAGCGCCACCCGTTAGGGTCTCTTCCGTCGGAACACGGGAGATATTGATGTGCAGCGCGCCGGTACCGAACTGTTCGACGTTCGTCTCAACATTCCCGATAAGCGGTTTGCGAGCCATTACGATCGGTTCATGCGCTGGTTTAAGTGCGGTACCCATCCCGGCGTTTTCGCCATGAAGATTTTTAGACTTCGGAAAACCGCTACCGTAAATCCACATCAGTTGGTCGCGGATCTCAAAACCAGCATCTTCAATATTTACCACCAGTCGGTGATAGGTACGTGCTCCACCAAATGCCAAAAGATGGCCGCCTGGCTTGAGAACCCGCAGGCATTCAGCCCACTGATCAACGGTTGGGACCTGATAATCCCACTTGTGACCCATGAAGTTCAGCCCGTACGGGGGATCGGTGACTATAGAATCGACGCTGTTATCTGCTACGCCGATCAGGACATCTTCACAACGGCCGACGTTCAGTTGATAGCTCATGCTTTCACTCCCTGCTGGCGCTGGGCGCATTCTTTCCAAATCTTGGCCCAAGTCGTTATGGCGAAATCAGCGCGCATGCTGCGAACGCTGGCTTTGCTGGCCTCTGTGCACACCATTTTTTCCAACGCACTCGGTGCCTTAGTCGCCGCAACGCCGCTGATAAACCGGCGGTAAGCCGCGTCGCGCTCAGCCGCATCAACTTCTACCCCACCTTCAGCGGTCCATTTTCCGTTCACACAGACCGGACGCCCGCTCTTCGCCCATTTGGTCGCGCTGAGCAGGTAGCCTTCAAACTTGGCTGGCTGGAACAGAGTTGCCGGGCGAAGATATTCAGCCATTTTTGGAGAGTCGCCCCAGTGAACCTGCTTGTATTCGATAACCAGTTGCAGTTCTTCCAGTGTGTGGCCTTCACGGAGACGAGCACGCATGTTTTCCAGTGAGCTATTAGTGGGCTGGTAGCGGGAACCGGTGATTTGGTTCAGGTGTTTCAGTACCTGTTTGGCTTGATCAGTAATTTCAACTTCGGCGTCGGTCTGCGCAGCAGGCTGACAAGAGGTTTTATTATCTGATGGATCTTGTTT
>NZ_JYDF01000174.1:0-4401 GCF_003263525.1 Rahnella sp. NRRL B-41462
AATTTGGCTTCCTGCTCGGTGGCTCGATCATTGTCGAAAGCGTGTTCAGCTGGCCGGGGCTGGGCTGGTTACTGATCGAATCCATCAAAACGCAGGATCAGCCGGTGATTCAGGCACTGGTCATGCTGTTCGTGTTTGAATTTATTCTGATAAACCTGCTGGTTGATCTGCTGTACGCGGTGGTCAATCCTGCTATCCGTCTGCGTTAGGAGCTGCTCATGACCGATCCTGTCTCTCCTCCGGGAGATATCCAACCGGCTGCGGTAGCCTCGCAAAACGATGATATCCGCTCGCCGTGGTACGACTTTTTTCACACCTTTATCCGTCATCCGATGGCGCTGGTCTCCGGCGGATTTATCCTGCTGCTGGTGCTTGTTGCGGTGTTCGCGCCGTGGCTGGCACCTTTTGACCCGATGACACCAGACTGGATGGCGCTCGGTGTCGGTCCGACGCCGGAACACTGGTTCGGCACCGACGACTTGGGAAGAGATGTCCTCAGCCGCATCATTTATGGTGCGCGTATCTCCCTTTATGTCGGTATTTTTTCGGTCACGCTCGGCATGATTGCCGGTGTGTTACTCGGGCTGCTGGCCGGATATTACGGCCGCTGGCTGGATATGCTGATCATGCGTGGCTCCGACGTGCTGTTCGCTTTTCCGGGCATGTTGCTGGCCATTGCAGTCGTGGCTATTCTCGGTCCGGGGCTGAACAACGTGATCATCGCGGTCGCGGTATTCAGCGTGCCGGTGTTTGCCCGCATCGTGCGCGCTGCTACGTTATCGATTAAACAAAGCGCCTATGTCGAAGCAGTTCGCTGCGTCGGCGCGTCGGACAGGGTGGTGATTTTGCGTCATATCCTGCCGGGCACGCTCTCAAACGTCATCGTCTATTTCACCATGCGTATTGGCACCAGTATCCTGACCGCAGCCAGCCTGAGTTTTATCGGTCTGGGGCCGGAACCGGATGTGCCGGAGTGGGGCAATATTCTGGCGATGAGCCGTAATATGATGATGGCGGGCAAATGGAACGTCAGCGTGTTCCCGGGGCTGGCGATATTCCTCACGGTTCTGGCATTTAATCTGCTCGGCGACGCGCTGCGTGACACGCTGGATCCTAAACTGAAAAAGTAATAGTCACCGAACAGCTGAAACGGAAAACTGATGCATCCGCAACAACATGAAGATGAATTTCAGCAGCAGGCGTTGTCCGCCTTGCTGCAACGCTGGCGCAGGTCGCGCCAGATTTTCCGCCCGCGCTTCCCGTGCGGTGCCACCAATTCACTGACTGATGTGACCGGCGTGACTGTCGGACACAGCACGCTGGCCGCCGGAGATGTGCAGACCGGCGTCACCGCCATCGTGCCGCCGGGCGACGATCTGTATGAAAAGCCGTTGCCCTGTGGCGTGGCGGTGTTAAACGGTTTCGGCAAACCGATGGGGCTGATTCAGGTGATGGAGTTGGGCGAGCTGCAAACGCCGGTACTGCTCAGCAATACCTTCGCCACCGGCACGTTATTTAATGCGCTGGTGAAACGCAGTTGTCAGCAATTTCCGCAGATTGGCCGTCCTGATGCCACCATTAATCCGGTTATCCTCGAGTGCAATGATTTCTATCTTAATGATATTCAGGCGATGGCGGTGAGTGAAGACGACGCGCTGACCGCACTCGACAGCGCGACAAAAACCTTCGCCCGTGGCAGCGTGGGTGCCGGACGTGGCATGAGCAGCTTTGGCTTAAAAGGCGGGATCGGCACCGCCTCGCGCTGGTGCGAAACGCTAAACGCGACATTAGGCGTACTGGTGCTGGCGAACTTTGGCAAACTCTCTGACCTGACGCTTGACGGCGTGCGTGCCGGCGAAGCCATCGCCCAAATCCTGCCGCAACTGGCGCCGCAGGTGGACGCCGGTTCGGTGATTATTGTGATGGCCTGCGATTGCTATCTCGACAGCCGTCAGCTCGGACGTATCGCCAAACGCGCCGGTGCCGGGTTAGGGCGTCTGGGCAGTTACTGGGGGGCATGGCTCAGGGGATATCGCGCTGGCATTTTCGACGCAACGTGACGGTGTCACATTACCGGATGCCGAACTTGAGCCTTTACTGGCACTGGCGGCAGACGCCACAGAACACGCTATTATTGATGCCTTACTGAGTGCTGAAACCGTTTGCGGATTCGACGGACATTACCGGCTGGGGTTGAGTGAAGTATTAGATAATCTGGCGAACTAGCCTGGCTCCTTCCCCTCTCACGAGGGGAAGGCTGGGATGGGGTGTGGGTTTAGCCTCCGTCTGGTAACCAAACCAAAAAGGGAACGACTGATGAAAGTGTTTATCTCTGCGGACATTGAAGGTATTGCGGGTGTCATGCGTCCTGAGCAGTGCAGCCCGGGGAATTCAGATTACGAGGCCGCCCGTGCACTGATGGAAGGCGAAGTTAACGCCGCCATCGACGGGGCTTTTGCCGGTGGCGCGATGGAAGTGACGGTGGCCGACAGCCACGCGATGATGCAAAACCTGCGCGCCGATAAAATCGACCCGCGAGCCAGGCTGGTACAGGGTAAACCGCGTGGTTTATCGATGGTCGAAGGGCTGCAACAACAGCAATACGACGGCCTGATGTTTGTCGGCTATCACACTGCCGCAGGCGAAAACGGTGTACTGGCGCACACCATCAATGGCCGCGCTTTTTACCGCGTTAAACTCAACGGCAACGTGGTCGGCGAAAGCGACTTATACGCCGCTGCCGGTGCGGAACTCAACGTGCCGTTATGGCTGGTGACCGGCGACGATCACCTCGAAACCTGGATCCGCCGCTATTACCCTGAATCGCAATATGTCTGCGTCAAACGGGCGATTTCTGCCAATGCGGCCGAATCCGACAGCCCGTCGATTGCCTGTGCCAAAATCCGTAAACAGGCGACCATTGCCGTCAGCAAACCTGCGCCGCTCACTGCCGGAAGATTCAGCGCGCCATACCATCTCGAACTGATGACTGCGAAACCGGTCCTGGCAGATTTATTTTGTCTGATCCCCGGCGTTGAACGTCTCGATGCCGTCACCGTCGGTTATCACAGCCCGACCGTTGCTAATATTATCAGCCTGTTAAGTGCTTTCTCGTACTTAGCCACCACGCAGAAATAGGGCAGCAATGCGTTTACGCCACATCGAAGTGTTTCAGGCCGTGTTACAGGCGGGCAGCGTCAGCGGCGCGGCGCGCCTGCTGAACGTGTCGCAGCCGAATGTCAGCCGCGTGCTGAATCACGCTGAGCAGCAACTGGGTTTCACGCTGTTTGACCGTACACCGCAGGGGCTGATTGTGACGCCGGAAGGGCGGCGGTTAATGCCGGAAGTCGAAGCGTTATTCAGCCATATTCAGGCCATCGGTGAGCTGGCGGAACAGTTACGTCAGGGCGAAGGCCAGCATGTGCGCATTGGTTCGGCACACGCCCTCGGACACAGCGTGATGGCGCCGGTGCTGGTGGATTTCCGCCGTCAGACGCCCGGCGGCAGCGTCGAACTGGTGACCGGACATTTCAACACGCTGAGTCAGGACTTGCTGCAATACAAAATGGATTTCGCGCTGGCATTTGGCGAGCAGGCTACGCAGGAACTGGTTGCTGAGTCGATCTATCAGGCCAATATGGTCGCGCTCCTGCCCAAAGATTCCCCGGTGGAAGGGCCGGTAACGCTGGCGTGGCTGTGCGAAAACGATCTGCTGATGTTGCAGCAGCAGGATCCGCTGGGGCAGGTGCTCAACCGCGTCCTGCGCGAAAACGGTCTGATGCCGCACTCGGCGTTGTTCATCAAAACCTACTCGGTGATCGCCGACATGGTGCTGGCAGGCGGCGGTGTCGGCGTGGTCGATACGTTTACCGCCCGGCGGTATGTTGATCAACTGAAGATCGTGGCGGTAGTGGAACCCCTGCCATTTGAGGTGATTTTGCTGAGCCGCCGGGATCAACCGGCGTCGCAGGCGGCGCTCAGGCTCAGGCAACTGATTAAGCGGAAAGTGGGGGAGTTGAAAGGAGTGCCTTTCGATCCCGTTTAGTTTTTAATTTCAAATTCAAATTCAAATTCAAATTCAAAACCATTGGGCTCGCCGCCCAAACTGGCCTTAAGGGGCGCCTATCGCCGCACCCCTTAAGAATCCCAGGCTCTTTCACTGCGCGCTATCGCTAGATAATATGTTTCAGGTATCACCGTGACAGGCTGGAAATCTTGCCGCTGCGCGGTTCCCTCTCTCGGTCCTGAAGCCTTAGGTCTTCAGGCCGCTCCGTTCGGCAAGATTTCTGAATCGCCCGCGCGATTTTAAATTCAAAGGCAGACTGCTTTCATCTTTTAGAAAAGTGCATTGGCGTGATCAAAAATTTTGCTGAACGGAGCGGCTTCGAGACCACAGGCTCG
>NZ_JYDF01000175.1:0-4859 GCF_003263525.1 Rahnella sp. NRRL B-41462
CCCATGCTGACGGCGAAATTTAACACCCAGCGCTTTACACCGGACCGCCTGCCATAAAACAAAACTCTGGATAAGTAACGATTTCCCCGCAGATCCTTGCGTAATTCTTTCTGTTTTGAATCGTTGAACATGCCACCACCGGGTTGTCTTTAAAACCCCCACCCAACCTCCCCCTTCGCAGGGGGAGGAGCAAATCAGAATAGCGCCCAATAAAAAACGCCGCATAAGCGGCGTTTTTTATTTGTTCTCGCACGGCGTCCCGATGCGCAACAACTCAGTCAGCGATTAAACGCGAACGAAGTCGATGTGAGCCAGTTTTGGCTTGAACGGGTGACGCTGTACAGCCTGAACTTTAACTTTGGTTTCTTTACCGTCGATAACCAGAGTAATTGCTTCAGAGTAGAACTCCGCTTTAACTTCCAGATTCTTGACAGAATCGTGGTCCAGTTTGATAGAAACCGGAGCAGCTGAGCCACCGTAAACGATAGCTGGGAATTTGTTTGCTGTACGCAGGCGGCGGCTCGCACCTTTGCCCTGCTCGTCCTGTGGACGTACTTCTACATTGATAGTGATCATTGTATGTTTCTCGATTAGAACTACTTCTAAAATGTGCCCCGCCACCTGCGACCGAGTGACGAGTTGAGTACTGCGGCTTTCACACAAGGCGAAAGCGGGCGGTATGATACCGGAGTCGGCGCGCAGCAACAATGAATAATTACCGATTTGGTCATCCCTGTTACCCGCGCAGTTCGTTAGCGCGCCGGTAGCGGCCTTCATAATCAAACATTTTTTCCCGCACCTGCCAGAACTGGCCTTTCATGCGCGCCACCACAAAATCCGGATGACGCAATAAAATCTGCTGCGCGACGATATCCGCGGCGGTATTCCATTCCAGCGGTACGCCCGGCGCGCGCTGGTGCGGACGCAGGAAGTTATGCAGAAACGCCATGCGCTGGGCAGGCGTCGTCAGGCGAAAGCGCTCGGAAACGTCAGCACCGTCTTCATCGTAATAAGTAATCTTCAGCCATTCGCCTTTGTCGTCGCGCCCGTTTTGCAGATTCATACCACCACAGCGCAGCACCAGCGCATCTTTCAGGCGCAGCGCGGCTTTCAGCATATCATCGGGATCGACCAGAATTTCCTGACACTGATGACAACGCCGTGCGGCGATATCGTTCTCGGCGCCACAGTGCGGACAGCTTTTAAAGCGAAAGCGGAAATCACATTGCTCGCGATTGCCTTCATCATCTTCCAGCACGCCCTGACAACGGCGGCCAAAATGCTCGATGACTGTGCCGTCTTCGGTGGTTTTTCCCCAGAAAATATTGGCGAAACCGCAGGCCGGGCAGAACACCTGCACCGGTTTGTTATCGCCCGCCGGTTTATGGCTGCCGACTTCCGGCGTAAACAGGTCATGCGGGTTTCCGGCGTAATCGAGGATCAGGCAATCCGTTTTGCCCGGTGCGAGCCGCAGCCCGCGTCCGACAATTTGCTGATACAGACTGACGGATTCGGTCGGGCGCAGGATGGCGATAAGATCCACATGCGGTGCGTCAAAGCCGGTGGTCAGCACCGATACATTCACCAGATAGCGTAACTGCTGCGCTTTAAACGCGGTAATCAGCCTGTCCCGTTCCACCGCGTGCGTTTGTGCGCTGATCAGCGCCGCTTCGCCTTTCGGCAGCAGACCGAAAATTTCACCGGCATGTTCCACCGTCGAGGCAAAAATCATCACCCCTTTGCGATCCTGCGCGAACTCAATAATCTGGCTGATGATGTGCGGCGTGATGCGCTTTTGCTGGCGCAATTCGTCATTCAGATCGGCTTCACTGAACAGACCATTACTGCTGGCCTGCAGGCGGCTGAAATCGTAACTGACTACCGGCATATCGAGCCGTTCCGGCGGTACCAGAAAGCCGTTTTTAATCATGTAACGCAATGGCAGTTCATAGATGCAGTCGCGGAACAGGCTGTTGGCATCGCCGCGTACAATGCCCTGATGGTGATACTGATAAATCCAGCCCTTGCCCAAACGGTAGGGCGTGGCGGTCAGGCCGAGCAGCCGCAGGCGCGGGTTTTGTGCTTTGAGGTGGCCGATGATTTGCTGATACTGACTGTTGTCATCGTCGGAGATACGGTGGCATTCATCGACAATCAGCAGGGAAAACTCACCGCTGAACTCCGCCAGGTTAGGCGCGACGGACTGCACGCTGCCAAATACCACTTTGCCGCTGCTTTGCTTGAGATTCAGACCGGCTGCGAAGATATCGGCTTCCAGCCCGTAAGAAAGGTATTTGCTGTGGTTTTGCGCCACCAGTTCTTTGACGTGGGCGAGCACCAGCACACGCCCGCGGGCAACGCGCGCCAGTTCGGCAATCACCAGACTTTTTCCCGCGCCGGTCGGCAGCACAATCACAGCCGGTTCGTCGTGCTGGCGAAAATGACGCAGCGTGGCATCCACGGCATCTTGCTGGTAGGGGCGGAGGGTAAAAACAGTCACGCGATGATCACCTGTTCATTATTGAGTTAACTTACCTGTTTATAAAAACAGTAATGCAGTATGCCAAGAAATCCGGCTGATGGCGATGAGCAAAGAAATCGCCCGCTGTGAATGTTTAGCCTGCTTATTTTCCTTCTTCCTTGCAGGATGCACGGCTATACTAATGCGCTCAATGCGGCAGTATTTCTGCCCCCCCGAAGTAATAATAACTCTTTGCAATTATTACGAACCGAACAACCCTGAACCCTGTCAGTTGCTGTATTGCGACGGCGGGGTCTTGTGTTTTATCAGTAACGCGATCACTCAGATCGCCATGAAGGCAAGTCGATCCAATGCGTCTGGACAAGTTTCTCTCTCAGCAATTAGGCGTAAGCCGCGCGCTGGTTTTGCGCGAACTGCGTAACAAACGTGTCACCGTAGACGGTGAAATCGTCAAAACCGGCTCAATGAAAATCAGCCCTGAACAACGCGTCGAGTTTGATGGCAATGTGCTGGATCAAATCACCGGCCCGCGTTATTTCATGCTCAACAAACCGCAGGGATACGTGTGTTCTACCGATGATCCGGATCACCCGACCGTGCTGTATTTCCTCGAAGAACCCGTTGCCTACAAACTGCATGCCGCGGGGCGTCTGGATATCGACACCACCGGTCTGGTGCTGATGACCGACGACGGTCAGTGGTCACACCGCATCACCTCGCCGCGTCATCACTGCGAAAAAACCTATCTGGTGACGCTCGAACATCCGCTGGCTGACGACACCGCTGCGCAGTTTGAGGCCGGTGTGCAGTTGCATAACGAAGATTCCCTGACCAAACCGGCACAGCTCGAAAAAATCGAAGACTGTCTGGTGCGTCTCACCCTCAGCGAAGGCCGTTACCATCAGGTAAAACGCATGTTTGCCGCCGTCGGTAACCGTGTGGTTGCGTTGCACCGTGAACGTATCGGCGAGATTGTGATGGATGAAGATTTAGAACCGGGTCAGTACCGTCCGTTAACTGAGCAGGAAGTGGCCAGCGTTGGCGTTCCTTCGCGATAGTTTTTTCGATAACTGGAGCAGCTGAAAGTGCAAGAAAAACCGGTCTCCCACGTCGGACTGATTTTCATCCTGGGATTGATATCGATGCTGATGCCTCTGGCCATCGATATGTATCTGCCAAGTATGCCCGTGATCGCACAGGAATATGGCGTTCCGGCGGGCAGCGTGCAAATGACGCTCAGCGCTTACGTGCTGGGTTTTGCAATAGGGCAGCTGTTTTACGGACCGATGGCGGACAGCCTCGGGCGTAAGCCGGTTATCTTCTGGGGCGTGATGATCTTTGCCGTCGCGGCCGGTGCCTGTGCGCTGGCGCAGTCGGTCGAGCAACTGGTCTGGATGCGTTTCCTGCACGGTCTGGCAGCCGCTGCCGCAAGTGTGGTCATCAACGCGCTGATGCGCGATATGTTCACCAAAGATGAATTCTCGCGAATGATGTCTTTTGTGGTGCTGGTGATGACGGTTGCGCCGCTGCTGGCACCGATGCTCGGTGGTTTGCTGATGGCCATATTCAGCTGGCACGCGATTTTCTGGGCAATGGCCATCGCCGCGCTGATTGCCGCGACGCTGGTGGGCGTCTATATCAAAGAGACACTGCCCAAGGAACGACGGCAGAAATTTCATCTGCGTACCAGCGTCGGTAACTTTGCGTCCCTGTTCCGTCACAAACGTGTGCTTAGTTATATGCTGGCGAGTGGTTTCTCATTTGCCGGGATGTTCTCTTTCCTCAGCGCCGGTCCGTTTGTTTACATCGAACTTAATGGCGTTTCGCCGCAGAACTTCGGCTTTTACTTCGCGCTGAACATCGTCGCACTGGTCATTCTGACACTCATCAACAGCCGTAACGTGCGCCGTACGGGCGCGGTGAAAATGTTCCGCTTCGGGTTGTTTGTGCAACTGACGATGGGGATGTGGCTGGTGATTGTGTGTACCTTCGGATTGCCATTCTGGGCGATGGTGATCGGTGTGGCGGGGTATGTCGGTGTGATTGCGATGGTGACGTCTAACGCCATGGCCGTCATTATGGATGACTTCCCGCACATGGCCGGTACAGCCGCTTCACTGGCTGGCACGATTCGTTTCGGAACCGGTGCGGCGATTGGTTCTGTGCTGTCACTGTTTACGGCGAAAAGCGCCTGGCCGATGGTCGGTTCAATGGCGTTTTGCATACTGGCGGCGACGCTTTTGTATCTCTACGCCAGCCGTCCGGTGAAAGCAGTATCTGCATAACTTCCTCCCCCTTCGCAGGGGGAGGAGCAAAGTCCGGTTGGCCTGCTGATTTTACAGATGTCGAAGCAGGAATTCGGTCTGCTCCCTCCCCT
>NZ_JYDF01000176.1:0-776 GCF_003263525.1 Rahnella sp. NRRL B-41462
CGCTACGGCGGGTTTTTTTGTGCTAATGTTTAACTGTCATAGTAGTGAACTATCTCAATTGAAAGGATAAATTATGATTCCGCAGATCCCACTTAAATACAGGGATGCAGAGCGCTGGTCGTTTGGTGATACCGAGTCGTCAGCAGACGAACTGGCTAAACGTGTTATTGCAGGCACAAAAACCGCCACCTGTTCAAACCTGGATGATGACCCGGAACCAGAACCTGGCGAAATCTTTGTGGTGGTCGATGGTCGCAATAATCCGGTGTGTGCCGTACAACTGACCGAAGTGAAACAAGTTCCTTTTGATCAGGTGACAGAGCAACATGCCTGGGAAGAAGGTGAAGGTGACCGCACGCTGGCTTACTGGCGCGCTGAGCATCAGCGTTTCTTCGAAGAGTACGAGATGTTTGAACCCACTATGCCATTGTTACTGATGAAGTTCCGGATGATAGAAAAGTTCTAAATATCTGAGGGGCCTGATATAAGGAAAATCAGGCCTTAAATTTCGCCAGCCAGCGATATGATCAACCTGATGTTGTCGATCTGCCGTTCAGGAATATGTCATGTCAGTGAATTCAGTAAATCAACGCGCTTTTGCAACCCTTTCAGGAATACCTTATTTCAGCCAGTGGGAAGACCCTGACTGTGCTGCCGGAATTATTGCCGGTGAACTCGAACTGAGTGATATCAAACTATGGGCCCAGTCTGGCGCATCAACCCAGCAGGAATTTATTGAGTGGGCAAACCATGTTTGTGGGATGTGTTGCCTGAAA
>NZ_JYDF01000177.1:0-5166 GCF_003263525.1 Rahnella sp. NRRL B-41462
CATCATATTAATATGATGACCATCATATAAACAAGTCCCCGGGATCTCATAGCCATGTCTGTCACCCTGACTCCAGCCGCGACGCTTTCGCCTGCGGATTATCCGACATCACGTAAGTTTTTGATTTTCAGCATTATGGCGTTCGGTATGTTTCTGGCGCTCATCGACATTCAGATTGTCGCCGCCTCGTTAAACGATGTGCAGGCCGGGCTTTCCGCCGGACCGGATGAAATCAGCTGGGTACAAACCTCGTATCTGATCGCCGAACTGGTGATGATCCCGTTCTCGGCTTTTCTGACGCAGGCACTTTCCACCCGCTGGCTGTTCAGCGCATCGGCGGCGCTGTTCACCCTCAGCAGCATCGGGTGCGGATTGTCGTGGAATATCGAGTCGATGATCTTCTTTCGCGCGTTGCAGGGTTTTACCGGCGGCGCGATGGTACCGACAGTATTCGCGACCGGCTTCGCCATGTTTCAGGGCAAACAGCAGGCGCTGATCCCGGCGATCCTCGGCATGGTCAGCGTGCTGGCCCCCACGCTTGGGCCGACTGTGGGTGGCATAGTCACGCAGTTACTCGACTGGCGCTGGATTTTCTTCATCAACATTCTGCCCGGCGCTCTGGTTGCCACCGGTGCCGTGCTGTTTATTCATGTGGATAAAGCGGATTATCCGATGCTTAAACGTATCGACTGGATACATTTATTGTCGATGGCGATAGCGCTCGGTTGTCTGGAATATGTGCTGGAAGAAGGCCCGCGCAAGAACTGGTTCAGCGATCCGCAAATCCAGATTTCGGCGTGGTTCTCACTGGTGGCCTTTGTGCTGTTTCTCGAACGATCCTTTTATTCGAAAAACCCGATCGTACGCCTGACGCCCTTCCGTGACCCGACATTCACCTTCGCCTGCCTGTTCAATCTGGTGGTTGGATTTGGTCTTTATGCCTCTACATATCTGACGCCGGTTTTCCTCGGCCGCATCCGCGATTTCAACAGCCTGCAAATCGGTACAACGGTGTTTGTGGTGGGTGTCGGGCAATTCTTCAGCACGATTATTGCCGCCAGATTAATCAGCCGCGTTGACCGGCGGATACTGATCACCGTGGGTTTATCCGGTTTCGCACTGAGTTTATGGCTGACGACCGCCGTGACTCCTTACTGGGGAGCAGAACAGTTTTTCTGGCCGCAGGTGGTGCGCGGCCTGTTCATTATGTTGTGCATCGTGCCGAGTGTGAACATGGCGCTGACCGCGTTTCAGGGGCCGGAACTGCGCTACGCCTCCGGGCTGTTTAACCTGATGCGTAATCTCGGCGGCGCGATTGGCATTGCCACGGTGAATACCTGGTTGCAGGACTGGACCCGCGTTCATGCGGCACGTTTCGGCGAATCGCTGGGGCAATACGGGGATCATGCGCAGGAAGTGATGGGATCGCTGGCACAAAAAATCGGCCATCTGACACCTGATACCGCTCAGGCATTGCTGATGGCGAAAGGCGTGTTTGGGGCGAAAGTCGCGGCGCAATCGCTGACGCTGGCGTTCAACGACATCTTTCAGGTCATGGCCTGGATGTTTATTGCCGCACTGGTTATGGTGCCGTTTTGCCGTAAATAAGGTCAGGAATGTGAAGGAAATGTGCAGGCTGCCGCAAAAAATGCGGTTGTGGCAGGGAACTTTTCTAACAAGGTGAGAAAGCTTTGGCCTGTTTGAAATAAATCCTTATAATTAGCGGCCCTGAAATGCGATTCGTTACACATACCGGATCCCTTTCAAGTGCTATGTGCAAGTACACTATTCCTCCGGCCGGTTTCTATCGGATCGGGGGGAATCAACATCCTGACAACTGCCAGTGTGGCATTAACGACCAACGAAAATATGAAAATGAGCATTCGCGCAATCCTTACCCTGGTTTTGGCAGTTGCTGCATATAGCCAGGCGTCTTTTGCTGTGGTCTACCCTCTTCCGGCCAATAATGGTCGTCTGGTCGGTGAAAACATCACAGTTACTGTTCCGCAGGGCAGCAGCCTGCCACTGGAACATTTTGCAGCGCAATACCAGATGGGTTTGAGCAACATGCTCGAAGCTAACCCTGGCGTTGACCCGTACCTGCCAACCCCGGGCACCGTGCTGACCATTCCTCAGCAGTTGATCCTGCCGGAAACCCCGCACGAAGGCATCGTGATCAACAGCGCTGAAATGCGTCTGTATTACTACCCGAAAGGCACCAATACTGTGGTCGTGCTGCCGATCGGTATCGGTGAGCTGGGCAAAGACACCCCGATGAACTGGGTCACTACCGTTCAGCGTAAAAAAGCCGGTCCGACCTGGACCCCGACGGCGAAAATGCATGAAGAATATGCTTCTCGTGGCGAATTCCTGCCAGCCGTCTTCCCTGCGGGTCCGGACAACCCGATGGGGCTGTACGCGCTGTATGTCGGGCGTCTGTATGCAGTCCACGGCACCAACGCCAATTTCGGTATCGGTTTGCGTGTGAGCCACGGTTGTGTGCGTCTGCGTGATGCTGACATCAAATGGTTGTTCGACAACGTCCCGCAAGGCACCCGCGTTCAGTTCATCAACGAGCCGGTGAAAGCCACCGTGGAACCAGACGGCAAACGTTATATTGAGATCCACAACCCGCTGTCCTCTAACCAGGAAGAGTTTGATTCTCAGCAGCCGCTGCCAATCACTCTGGCAGGCAGCGCAAGCAGCGTATCGATGGATCCGGCGGTCAACCAGACTGTTGTTCAGCGCGCTATCGAGATGCGTTCCGGTATGCCGGTACAGATCAACTAATTACGTCTTTGACGTTGTTGTGAAAAAGCCCCGTTCATCGGGGCTTTTTTTTGCATAGTGCCGATGCAAAGGCGGCTTCTCAGTTGCACTGAAAAGCTGACCGAGAAAGTTTCGGTTTCTCAGTTGCACTGAAAGCTGTGCCGAGAAAGTTTCGGTTTCTCAGTTGCGGTGATCACTTATCGGGCAGCGCCGAAACCGCCCAAGAGGGAAACGTGCTTTTTCCCTCTTGGATCTCCCTTCGCTTTTTCAACAAGCGCTTCCGCTCGCTGACTATGTTTCATCAGCCGCAGTGATAGCCGCAAAATCCCGCCGCTGCGCGGTTCCCTTCGTTCGGGTTACAACCCGCGCAAAAAAGACGCGCGGTTTTCCACCTCTCCTCAGGCGATATTTTGGAACCGGCCTCAGGCTTTTACTTCACAACCTCACTTACTTCATTCTTTAAAAAGTCGCGGGCGATTCAGAAAGCTTGCTGAACGGAGCGGCCTGGAGACCAAAGGCTCCAGGACCGAGTGAAGGAACCGCAAAGCGGCAAGATTTCCAGCCTGTCGCCGTGCTACCTGAAACATAGCCAGCGAGCGGAGCGCGCAGTAAAAGAGCCGGAGATTCTTAAGAGGCGCGGCGATAGGCGCCTCTTAAGGCCAGTTTGGGTGGCAACCCAAGGTCTTGACCTTGAAGTTGAAGTTAAAACCCAGTCTCACGGCCAGTCCGGCGCCTGTCATTAAAATGTCACAAGTCTCCCTTAACCTTCCGGTAACAAAAAATATCGATATGTATATTTTTATTTCCGATGGTTTATAAAAAGGAGTTTTGATAATGCAACAATCCGTATCTCTGGTCGCCCGCGCAGTCACTGCCGCCCTGCTGCTTTCCGCTTCTTCCTCCACCCTCGCCGCTGAAACCGACACGCTGACCGACCGGGCGGCAAAAGGCGTGCTGACGGAACCGGGTGGTGCCCGCCGTCTGAGCGGTGATCAGACAGCAGCGCTGAAAGCCTCGTTGTCAGACAAAACGGTGAAAAACGTGATTTTGCTGATTGGCGACGGCATGGGTGATTCTGAAATCACGTCTGCACGTAACTATGCAGAAGGCGCAGGCGGCTATTTCAAAGGCATTGATGCCCTGCCGCTGACCGGCCAGTACACGCATTATTCTCTGGATAAGAAAACGCAAAAACCAAGTTACGTGACCGATTCCGCCGCATCAGCCACCGCCTGGGCGACCGGTGTTAAAAGCTATAACGGCGCGATTGGCGTGGATGTAAACGGCAAAGATCACCAGACCATTCTTGAGATCGCCAAAGCCGCAGGCAAGGCCACCGGCAACGTCTCCACCGCAGAATTGCAGGATGCAACGCCGGCCGCACAGATTGCGCATGTGACCTCACGCAAGTGCTACGGCCCGCAAGAAACCGCAGAGAAATGCGCCAGCAACGCGCTGGAAAATGGCGGACGCGGTTCGATCACGGAACAGTTGTTGCAGGCTCGCGCTGATGTCACGCTGGGCGGCGGCAGAAAATCGTTCAGCCAGCTGGCGAAAGCCGGTGAATTTAAGGATAAATCCCTCAAAGAACAGGCGCTGACACAGGGTTATGTTTGGGTGGAAAACGCAGAACAGCTCAGTGCCATCACGCAGGCAGACCAGAAGAAACCGGTTCTTGGCCTGTTCTCCGAAGGCAACATGCCGGTGCGCTGGCAGGGTCCGAAAGCCACTTATCACGGCAACATTGATAAACCGGCTGTCACCTGTGAAGCCAATCCGCAGCGCACCGCTGACATCCCGACGCTTGCCGCCATGACTGAAAAAGCCATCGACTTGCTGAAAGCTAATCAGAACGGTTTCTTCCTGCAGGTTGAAGGCGCATCGATTGATAAACAGGATCACGCCGCTAATCCGTGCGGACAATTCGGTGAAACGGTGGATCTGGATGAGGCCGTGCAAAAAGCGCTGGAGTTCGCCCGTCAGGACGGCAACACGCTGGTTATCGTCACCGCCGACCACGCCCATTCCAGCCAGATTATCGAATCCGATGCCAAAGCCCCCGGTCTGACCCAGACGCTGACCACCAGGGACGGTGCACCGATGACCATCAGCTACGGCAACTCAGAAGATGATTCACAGGGACACACCGGGACGCAGCTGCGTATTGCCGCGTTTGGCCCGCATGCGGCGAATGTGGTGGGTCTGACGGATCAGACGGATTTGTTCTATACCATGCGGGATGCCATGGCGATTAAAGCGCAATAGTTTTGAAAATGAGGGTTTTGCTTTGCTCCTCCCCCGGCGAAGGGGGAGGACGGGAGGGAGTTTTAAGGGTAAATACTGACACTAAAAAAATTTAACTCTTTGATTTTTATTTAATACCCCACCCCAACCCTC
>NZ_JYDF01000178.1:0-1036 GCF_003263525.1 Rahnella sp. NRRL B-41462
GCAATAACTGGCTGAGGTAAAGAGGCAAACTATTGTCCTCAAGAATGGTACTCAGTCGGCTAATAACGGCAGCTCCTCGTGGAACGCTAATGCCAAATTCCAGCAGGAAAGCATGCATCTGATTGGTTGTTTTTACCTTATCCTGAACCAAGGATTCACGGACACGATGCAGAGCCCGCATTGCCTGCTGAGATTCCGTTCTAGGTTGCACAAAACGCATAGACGGACGCGATGCAGCTTCACAAATAGCTTCGGCGTCGACAAAGTCGTTTTTGTTACTTTTAACGAATGGACGGACAAATTGTGGTGATATCAGCTTAGGAAAATGCCCTAACTCTTCCAACTTGCGTGCCATAAAGTGAGAGCCACCACAGGCTTCCATTGCGATGGTTGTAGCGGGGCATGTCGCCAAAAATTCGATTAACTTTGGCCGTGTAAATTTTTTACGGTAAACAGCCTTGCCGCGACGATCCTGGCAATGAATATGGAAAGAGTTTTTACCCAGATCGATACCAATGAGCGCAATGTTTTCCATGATAGTTCTCCGAATGAAAGCCTATCCTCAGCATAGTACCGGGAAGGAGGGAGTGACCATCTCATTAAATACCCTACGTTAAGCCTGTTTTTTAAGCAGTCATGACCGGCAACTGTGAGCGAAGTATAGTCATTCGCACCCTGAGAATTACACTATTAAGTGATTCAGGGTATGCGCTTGCTGGTTACGAATATTGAGCGAGAATCATGCGATGATCGCCGCTTTTCTTTCGAGCCAGTAGGTGCTCCACGTTCGCTAACGAATACTCAGGGCATGCAGATAAACTGCTGGCTATATTTCTTTCGAAGAGCGTGGAATGCATACCAATCCCCTATAAAAAGGAGTTGGTGATGACTGTGACTAATCAATTTGCTGCGCACGTTGGTCTGGACTGGGCGGATAAAAAACACGATGTCTGTGTTCAGTTTAAAAACGGTGAACGCGTATTCGATGTGATTGAACATACAGCAGAAGCGCTTGATGCCTGGCTTACTGAGTTAA
>NZ_JYDF01000179.1:0-15061 GCF_003263525.1 Rahnella sp. NRRL B-41462
TTCGCAGGGGAGGGAGCCGTTCTCAGTTACAGGTGATCCTGGTGTAGCGACCCGGCCAGATGAGTTCCGGTGATAGCTGAACATCCATACAGATAAAATGGGCAAACATTGAGAATGGGAGACGGCGTCCGGAAGGTTTTCAGGGATTACTAGAGCCGGTGGAGGGCTTACTTATAGTTCACGATCACTTCATTACTGATCACCCGCAGCGGCGTATTCATTGCGCCAGCGCCGGGGACAAAATAAACCAGTCTTAATGGTGAAGTGGCGGACTGGCCGTAAAACGATTTTGTCACCCCGCCTTCGGCGTCCAGATTGATGCAGTGATTCATGGTGTTGCAGAGTCTGACCTGTAAACCGGCGGGTCTTGCGCCGAGCACTTCATATTTCCAGCTTAGGGTTGTGATGGTTGCGGAACCTGAACTGCGCACGGGCGCGGATGCCGGCGGGGCTAACGCGCCCGACGACATCATCACGCCACGGTTTTGCAGCACCACGCCGCGCTGGGTATCGGACCATGAACCGGACGCGGCCAGCGCGGGCAGGCTCAGTGTGGTCAGCAACAACAGTGTGGCGCGGCGCATGTTATTCACCGCCGATGGTGGCGGTCATGCGGATCTGGCGGCTGTCGCTCATTTCCAGATTGGACATCACGACGATATTGGGCAGTGAACGGCGCAGGAAGCGTGACAACAGCGGACGCAGTGCGTGGTTCACCAGCAGAACCGGTGGCGCACTGAGCATATCCTGACGTTGTAATGCCGCCTCGGACTGGGTCAGCAAACGTTCAGCCAGACCCGGTTCCAGACCACCGCCGCTTTGCAGCGCCTGTAACAGCAGACGTTCCAGGGAGGTATCCAGTCCGATAACCTGCACTTCACCGCTGCCCGGGAACCACTGCTGGGTAATCGCCCTGCCGAGCGCAACACGCACCACGGACGTCAGTTCGTTAGGATCCGGCTGGTTCGGGGCATATTCCGCCAGTGTTTCAACAATGGTGCGCATATCGCGGATCGAAACGCGTTCAGATAACAGGTTCTGCAACACTTTGTGCATATTGGTCAGGGAAATGATGCCCGGAATGAAATCTTCCGTCAGCTTCGGCATTTCTTTGGTGACACGTTCCATCAGTTCCTGCGTTTCCTGACGGCCAAACAGCTCTTTGGCGTGCATGCTGATCAGGTGATTCAGATGCGTTGCGACCACGGTACTGGCTTCCACCACGGTATAACCCTGAATTTGCGCCTGCTCACGCATAGCAGGTTCAATCCAGACCGCCGCCAGCCCGAATGCCGGATCAACCGTCGCTTCGCCTGGCAATTCGCCAATCGCGCTGCCCGGGTTGATCGCCATCCAGCGGCCCGGATGCGCCGCACCCGTGCCGATTTCCACGCCTTTCATCAGGATACGGTAGCCCGCAGGCGGCAGTTCGAGGTTATCGCGAATATGAATAACCGGCGGCAGATAGCCCATTTCCTGTGCGAATTTTTTACGGATACTGCGGATACGTCCCAGCAGCTCGCCGTTTTGGGCGAAGTCCACCATCGGGATCAGACGGTAGCCCACTTCCATACCCAGCGGGTCTTCAAGCTGAACGTCCTGCCAGCTGGCTTCTACCATTTGTTTACCGTTGTCTGCCACGGCCGGTGCGGCCGCTGCGGTGGCCGGTTTTTTCAGCTCCTGACCGCGAGTCCACCACGCCAGCGCCAGCAGCCCGGCGGTGAACATCAGGAAGACAAAGTTCGGCATGCCCGGCACCATACCGAGTAACCCCAGAACACCGGCACTCAGCATCATGACGCGCGGATTGCGGAACAACTGGGTCACCATCTGCTCGCCGACGTCTTCGTTGGTGCCGACGCGGGTGACGATAACACCGGCTGCAGTAGAGATAACCAGCGCCGGGATCTGCGCAACCAGACCGTCACCGATGGTCAGCAGCGTATAACTTTCAGCCGCATGGCCGAGATCCATACCGTGTTGCAACACACCCACCAGCAGGCCGCCGACGACGTTGATGATCATGATCATCAGACCGGCAACAGCGTCACCCCGCACGAATTTACTTGCACCGTCCATTGAACCGTAGAAATCCGCTTCCTGCGTCACGTCGCTGCGGCGTTTTTTCGCTTCGTCTTCGCCAATCAGACCGGCGTTCAGATCCGCGTCAATCGCCATCTGTTTGCCGGGCATCCCGTCAAGCACAAAACGCGCGCCCACTTCGGCAATACGCCCGGCACCTTTGGTGATAACCATGAAGTTGATCAGCACCAGGATGATAAACACCACGATACCGATGGCGAAGTTGCCGCCGACCAGGAAGTGACCGAAGGCTTCAATCACCCGCCCCGCGGCCGCGCCGCCGGTATGCCCTTCCAGCAGGATCACACGGGTTGAGGCAACGTTCAGCGACAGACGTAATAAGGTGGAAAACAGCAGAATGGTCGGGAATGCCGCGAAATCCAGCGTGCGCTGGGTAAACATTGCCACCAGCAACACCATGATGGATAACGCAATGTTAAAGGTGAACAGCAGGTCAAGGATGAACGGTGGTAACGGCAACACCATCATCGACAGGATGATCAGGATAAGAATTGGGCCTGCCAGTACCTGCCATTGTCCGGACTTAAAGTTGGCGGGTAAACGCAGTATCGCGGCCAGATTAGCCATGGGTATCACTCTCTCCTGCTGCAAAATCCAGACCTTCAGGGACTGGTAAATGTTGAGGTTTTTTCGGGATCAGCCCGCCTTCGCGCTTCCAGCGTTTCAGCTGATAAACCCAGGCCAGAACTTCAGCCACGGCGGCATACAGCGTCGCCGGAATTTGCTGACCAATGTCACTGTGCCGGTAAAGCGCACGCGCCAGAGGCGGCGCTTCCAGCATCGGAATTTTGTGCTCGACACCGAGTTCCCTGATACGCAGCGCCACGTCTCCCGCGCCTTTCGCCAGTACTTTCGGTGCACTCATTTTGTTTTCACTGTATTGCAGCGCAACGGCGTAGTGCGTCGGGTTGGTCACGATAACGTCCGCTTTTGGCACATCGGCCATCATGCGGCGCCTGGCCATCGCACGTTGCTGCTGGCGGATACGCCCTTTAACGTGCGGGTCACCTTCCTGACTTTTATGTTCGTCGCGGATATCCTGCTTGCTCATACGCAGCTTTTTCAGGTTGCTCCAGATTTGCCAGAACACGTCGAAACCCACCATCGGCGTTAATCCCAGTACCACCATCAGCCCGCAGAACACCACCATGTTCAGTGCTTCACCCAGCGCCGGAATGGTCGGTTGCGCCATGAGGCGCATCATGTCCGGCCATTTATGCCACAAATACAACCCGGCGACGGTGCCGACCAGCAAGGCTTTAAGAACGGCTTTCAGCAGCTCCGCCAGCACCTGACCGGAAAATAAACGTTTCAAACCGGCAATCGGATCCATACGGCTGAACTTGAACTCAAAGGATTTACCGCTGAACATCAGGCCGCCGAGTAACAGCGGCGCGGCGAGTGCGATCAAAATCAGGCCGCCGATCACCGGCAATAATGCCCAGACTGCGCGGCCCAGCAGCGTCGCCATCTGCTGCAAAACCTGCCGGTCATCGCTGACCATGCCGTGATCAAACTTAAGACCTTGCGAAATCATCACGCCAAGCTGCCGCGCCATAGATTCGCCCGACATCCACAGCAGCGTTAAGCCGCCTCCCAGCATCAGAATTGAGGTCAGTTCGCGCGAGCGCGGTATCTGCCCTTCCTCACGCGCTTTTTCAAGCCGGTGTGCGGTGGGGGCCTCACTTTTTTCGAGATCGCTTTCTTCAGCCACCGGCGGTTCCTGTCAGGGTTTACCCGGCATGTAAAACACGACGGGCACAATTTCATGCAAACTCCCAACGTCACTGGAGTTGTAGCAAGGCAGCAAGCGAGAGGATCCCGATGAGCTGATATGAGTCAGTGATTCGGGTGAACGAACGACGCTACAGATTCAATGACGCAGGGATAGCATGACAAAAGCGGCGAAGTCTTATTGGTGAATTAGAGAGGAAAAATGGCGGCTATTCAGCAGATGAATTTATTTGTAAAAATTCCAGATAAGAAAAACACCCCTCAGTGCGAGACGGAGAGGTGTTTATTGCTGACGTGCTGGCACATCAAAAACCTAATGAATCCAGCAGATCGTCTACCTGTTCTTGTGAGGCCACAACACCGACACCGTTGGAATCGAGTTGCGGGCCGTTCAGCAGGCTGTCGTTTTCGCGCTTCGCTTTAGCCTGTTGTTCAGGAATATTTTCCATCAGCACCATTAACAGCTGATTTTCGATTTCCTGTACCACGGTCATCATGCGTTTAATGACCTGACCGGTCAGATCCTGGAAATCCTGTGCCATCATGATTTCCATCAACTGAGCATTGGTAAAACTGGTGTGCTCAGGGATTTCTTTCAGGTAGCTGCGGGTGTCCGTGACCAGCTCGCGGGCATCCGATAATTCAATCGGATTTTCAAACCATTCATCCCAGCGCTTATCAAGTTTCTTCGCGGCAGATTCAAGTTTGTTCTGACGAGGCTGCGCAGCCTCAACACAGTTCAGGGCGCGTTCAGCCGCCTGAGCCGTCATGGTGACAACATAATCAAGACGATCGCGGGCATCCGGAATTGCTTCGGCTGCCTGAGCAATGGCCTGATCCAGACCAAGTTCACGCATGCTGTCACGCAACATGCGGGTCAGTTGCCCAATGCGGGCGATAATTTCGCCCGCGGTTGCTGCATCATTTGCAGGCATTGGTATCTCTGCCATATACGGACTCCTACATGCCCAGTTTTTCGAAGATTTTGCCCAGTTTTTCTTCCAGCGTGGCGGCGGTAAAGGGTTTAACCACATAACCACTGGCCCCGGCCTGTGCGGCGGCGACGATGTTTTCTTTCTTCGCTTCTGCGGTTACCATCAGCACCGGCAACTTGCCCAGCGCAGCGTCAGCACGGATGGTTTTCAGCAGATCCAGACCGTCCATGTTGGGCATGTTCCAGTCGGATACCACGAAGTCAAAGCCCCCGGCGCGCAGTTTGTTCAGCGCATCAACACCGTCTTCTGCTTCTTCAACGTTGTTGAAGCCCAGCTCTTTCAGCAGGTTGCGCACGATACGACGCATGGTAGAGAAATCGTCTACTACCAGAAATCTCAGATTTGGATCGGCCATGTTTTATCTACTCCTAAGGTTTGCTACCCAGCACAAGGCTGAAAAATTAAATACGTAATGCCTGACCGGCTGATATTTGCGCCAGCATCCGCTGGCTGATTTGGCTGAGATCCACCACTTCGTTTACGCCACCGGTGGCGATAGCCTCACGGGGCATACCGAACACCACACAACTGGCTTCGTTTTGTGCAAGGGTGTAAGCCCCTGCCCGGTGCATCTCAAGCATGCCGGCGGCGCCGTCATTGCCCATTCCCGTCAGGATCACCCCAACGGCATTGCGTCCGGCAAACTGCGCCACCGAACGGAATAAAACGTCGACCGACGGACGATGGCGGTTCACCGCCGGACCGTCGTTCAACTTAACCTGGTAGTTGGCGCCACTGCGCGTGAGTTCCATATGTCTGTCACCCGGTGCGATATACGCATGGCCCGGCAAAACACGCTCTCCGTCTTCCGCTTCTTTCACCGTGATCTGACATAACTTGTTCAGACGGTCGGCGAAAGAACGGGTGAAACCCGGTGGCATATGCTGGGTAATCATCAGCGCCGGACAGGTCGGCGGCAGCGGTTGCAGCACGTGGCGGATAGCCTCTGTGCCGCCCGTTGATGAGCCGATGGCAATCAGTTTTTCACTGCTCAGCAGCGGCGTATGGCTGAGAATACGCGGCTGATCAATGTTGACGCTTTTGTTCAGACGCGCTTTTGAGGCCGTGCGGATTTTATCGGCAATCATCTCGCTGTAGGCCAGCATACCTTCACGGATACCCAGTTGCGGTTTGGTCACAAAGTCAATCGCGCCAAGCTCCAGTGCACGCAGGGTAATTTCCGAGCCTTTGCCGGTCAGTGAGGAGACCATCACCACCGGCATCGGACGCAGACGCATCAGCTTTTCGAGAAAATCCAGGCCGTCCATACGCGGCATTTCAACATCCAGCGTCAGCACGTCCGGGTTAAATTTCTTGATGAGATCACGCGCCACCAGCGGATCGGGGGCGGTCGCGACCATTTCCATATCCGGATGGCTGTTGATGATTTCAGTCATCAGCTGACGCATTAACGCCGAGTCATCGACGCTCAACACTCTGATTTTATTCATTACCTCTCCTTGGCGAGGCCATAGACAGTCTGACCGCGCAAATAAAATTCCCGGCTGATTTGGCTGAAGTTTTCGGAGTGTCCGGCAAACATCAGACCACCCGGTTTAAGTAACGGAACAAATCGGCGTAAAATTTTCTCCTGCGTTTCTTTATCGAAATAAATCATCACATTACGGCAGAAAATTGCATCAAACGGACCGTTCAGCTGCCACTGGTTCGCCAGCAGATTCAGTTGCTGGAAAGCCACCATCTGCGCCAGTTCGGGACGCACACGCACCAGGCCACTGTGCGGGCCTGTGCCTTTGAGGAAAAATTTCTGTAACTGCTGCGGGCTGAGCGTGCGCAGTTCTTCGAGGCGGTAAACCCCGGCGGTGGCTTTCTCAAGCACCTGCGTATCGATATCACTGGCCTGAATGCGGCAGCTTGCCATCCGCGGCCCCAGCGCTTCACTCAGCGTCATGGCGATGGAATAGGGTTCTTCGCCGGTCGACGCCGCCGTGCTCCAGACGCTGTAACTGTTCGGACGTGAACGGGCATGTTCTGCCAGGATCGGGAAGTGATGCGCTTCGCGGAAAAACGCCGTCAGGTTGGTGGTCAGCGCATTAATAAACGCCTGCCATTCCGGACTGTTGCTGTCGTTTTCCAGCAGCGCCATATAGCTGGTGAAATCATTAAGCCCGAGTATCCGCAACCGCCGGACCAGGCGGTTGTAGACCATTTCGCGTTTGTGATCCGCCAGCACAATACCCGCGCGCTGATAGATAAGCTCACTTATCCGGCGGAAATGGGTATCGGACAGCGGTAAACGCTGGATCATCTGTGCCATGATCGAAGTGTTATCAGCACTCATTGGCGAGCCTGGTTGATTCATGGTGCAGCTCCATTAGAGGGACAGGTGGTGTAACGGGTACCCAATTCACTCTTCATCTGGTATCAGAATGTTTCCCAGTTATCTGCCGATACCGCGCCTGCGGTTGCCGGAAGTAATGCGGGTTGGGCCACCTGGCGGGATGTCAGGCCCTGAGCCAGTCCGCTGCGGCGTTGACCTGCGCCGTCAGTGGTGGCAAGGCGAAACACCGATACCGCACGGGTCAGATTTTCAGACTCGATTTCCAGCGCATGCGTGGAAGAAGCGGCCTGCTGAACCAGCGTGGCGTTTTGCTGTGTAACCTGATCCATTTGGGTCACGGCAATCGATACCTGTTCGATGCCACGACTTTGTTCGTCAGACGCCGAGGCGATTTCGCCCATGATGTCAGTTACGCGGGTGACAGCACGAACGATGTCATCCATGGTATTTCCGGCGGATTCAACCAGTTGGGAACCCTGACTGACGCGGCTGACAGATTCATCTATCAGTGCTTTGATTTCTTTCGCGGCCTGTGCGCTGCGTTGTGCCAGGGTTCGTACTTCACCGGCCACGACCGCAAATCCACGGCCCTGCTCACCGGCACGTGCCGCTTCAACCGCCGCGTTCAGTGCCAGAATGTTGGTCTGGAATGCAATGCCATCAATGACGCTGGTGATTGCGCTGATTTTCTTCGAGCTGCCTGCAATATCATTCATGGTTTTCACCACGTTGCCGGTCAGTTCACCACCTTTTTCTGCGGTATTCGACGCATCACGTGCCAGTTGCGTGGCCTGACGGGCATTCTCGGCATTCTGTTTCACGGTGGCGGTCAGTTGTTCCATGCTCGCTGCGGTTTCTTCCAGCGCCGACGCCTGCTGTTCAGTCCGTGAAGACAGATCAGTGTTGCCCGCCGCGATCCCTTTCAGGCCGGAGAACATGGTGTCAGCGCCGTGACGCACGGTGCGGACGGTGTCTGCCAGCGACGTTTGCATCTGCTGCAGGCTTTCCAGCATGACTTTAATTTCGTAGCGCCCTTCTGCAACGATGGGCGAAGAGATATCACCGGCCCCGATGCGGTCAAAATGTCCGCGCATAATGGTCAGCGGAGTAAACAGAATGCGGCGGGTCACCACCAGCGCCAGTACCGTCAGGGCAATCAGCAGAACCAGGGCGACGGAGGTGTTGATCATGACATTCTGGTAAGACGCTGCGGTTTGCGTTTGCGCTTCCCCGAAGCGGGCACTGACGTAGGCAGTGTAATCACCGACATCTTTCTGGAACTGATCCTGATACTTTTGCGCCGGGCCGTTCAGAAAACCGTTCATGTCGCCGCTGGACAGCAGCTCAGTCAGCGTCTGCAACATATCGTGCAGTTGCTGATAACTCGCCTTGTTCACAGCGGTCAGTGCCACCGCTTTTTCTGTTCTGCGGGGCAGAGCCAGAAATGCAGCGTAAGCGTCTTCGGCCTTTTTCAGGCTGGCTTTGGCATCCGACATCAGCTGAGTGATGTTTTCCTGGGGCTGTTTCAGCGCCAGACGCGTTGCCGCGCGGTTAAGGGTATTACGGGTCTGCAACAGATAAGACCAGGACTGGCTGAGCGCATCACGCTGTTCAGCGGTGTTGGATATCTGCTCAAAATTCAATTTATCCGTGTGGGCGGCCTGCAGCGATAACCCGCTGTTAACCAGTTGCATAACAAAGAACACTATCAATAACAAAAACATGCAGGTGGACACACGGATGTGCTTAAACATGGATAACCTCATTAGGTGCCAGCCCAGACCGGCACCTTTATTCTTATACCCTACATACTCGGGACTGCCTTTGCGTTAACGGCAAACCTGACTCTTTCGGGTCGCGATGTTATGTACGTGCTTAGAAGGTTTCCCAGTTTTCGGTTAAATCTGTTCCCTGCGCTCCACCCTTACCGGCTTTAGAACCAGAAAGGTTCGGAGTCAACAGAGACAGCCTCGCCGAAGATGCCGGATTCTGGCGCACGTTGTTATTTGCGGTCTGGCTCAGCGTAAACACGGCCACTGATTGCGTCAGCAGGCTCGCCTGCTCTTCCAGCGCCGCAGAAGCGGACGCGGATTCTTCAACCAGTGAGGCGTTCTGCTGCGTCACCCGATCCATTTCAGTGATGGCTTGTGCGACCTGCTCAATCCCGCGGCTTTGTTCATCCGATGCCGAGGTGATTTCGCCCATAATGTCAGTCACACGCGTAACGGCATTCACCATGTCATGCATGGTTTCACCGGCACTTTCCGCCAGCACTGAACCGGTATTAATGCGGCTGACAGAATCATCAATCAGCCCTTTAATTTCTTTTGCTGCCTGCGCGCTGCGTTGCGCCAGGGTACGGACTTCACCGGCCACGACCGCAAATCCACGGCCCTGCTCACCGGCACGCGCCGCTTCAACGGCGGCGTTCAGCGCCAGAATGTTGGTCTGGAAAGCAATCCCGTCGATCACACCGGTAATGTCGGTGATCTTTTTCGAGCTGCTGGCGATGTCATTCATGGTATCGACCACGTTTGCTACCACTTTCCCGCCCTTCTGTGCGGTTTCGGACGCGCTCAGTGCCAGCTGGCTGGCCTGACGGGCGTTTTCGGCGTTCTGTTTCACGGTCGCGGTCAGCTGTTCCATACTGGCGGCGGTTTCTTCCAGCGCAGACGCCTGCTGTTCAGTACGTGAGGACAAATCACTGTTGCCTGCGGAGATCTCGCTCGCACCGCTGTAAATTGCATCAGCGCCATGACGTACACCGGAGACCGTGCGGATCAGTTCGTCCTGCATGTACTTGAGACTATCGGCAAGCTGGCCGATTTCATTACGGCTTTTCACGACTATTTCGTGCGTCAGATCACCGGTTGCAATTTTACGGATGGTATCGACGATATTTTTCAGCGGATGGATCAGGATGCGTTGCACGCCAGTCCAGGCCAGCAGGATGAAAATCGCCAGCACAATCAACACGGTACCCAGCATCCATATGGCATGCGTGAAGGAATTCTCGCTCACTTTCACCGCCTCGTTATACAGATGGTCGTTCTGATCGATATAGGTGACGAAAGCTTTTTCGAAGTTGTCCTGATACTGCTGAGTCGGTTGTTCGAAGAAGTCATTGATACGCCCCAGACCAATCAGCTCAATCAGTTCCGAAAGCGCGTCATGCAGCACCTGATATTGCTTTTTGGCGTCGGCGGCAAATTGCGGGTTCTGGCTGGCATCAGCGGGGATTTTTTGATAACTGGCAAAGTGCTGATCGGCGATTTGCAGATCTTTGGTGGCGGTATCAATCAGTTCTTTGACCGTTGCGCCGCTGCCCATCTGGTTGGCGTCGAGCATGAAACGGATACCCGCACGGTTCAGGGTGTTGCGGGTTTGCAGCAGATAAATCCAGCTGGCGTTAAATTCTGCCTGTTGTAAACGGATTTGCTGAGACGTGGTGAAATTATCTTTGTCTGTCTTTAACGATTTAAAGAACAGGCCACCGGATACCAACTGTAAAGCACCGAAGACCACCAGTAAGATCACGATGCCCGTGACCACTTTCATACGGTTAAACATGTTGTTCCTTTTCAAATGAGAATTATCTGGAACAGTTATCGGCAGGAAGAACAGGAACTTTATGTGATGGGGGTCAAATTTTTTCGGGGGAAGTGATCAGGCAACGGTGGCGACAAAACTCTTTAAAACTGCGATGCGATGGGCATCCGGATTGACCAGAAGGTCGTGATGAATCATCAGCACCACGCCTTTAAGTAACTCTGTGGTGTTGTCGATCTGGGACAGGGATTTGAGTTTTTCGATATCATTACCGATCTCGCGCCCTTTCAGGGAAAGGCGCTTATTGGCCAGACCGGTCGCCAGTTCGGACGTCAGCAAGGTCACCAGACGCAGGGCCGCCTCAGGGTTTGATGCCAGCTGATGAATATAATATTTGAGCAGTAACGGCACGAAATCAGGGGTTGCCCCCAATTCCGCACTCGCCATGTTCAGCAGATCAATCATGTGCGCAGGCACACGGGTTTCCACGGCTTTGCGTTGTATCTGCAACTGCTTTTTGATGGCAGGCACAGACTGAAAAGGGATCACCGCAACGCTGTCGCAGGTTTTACATACGCCCGCAATGATATTTTTCACCATACCGCTGCCGTCATCAAACGGCACATCGCGCAGCTGATAGCTGACAATGCGAAAAGCCTCACAGACACCACACATCGCCTTTTTCTCGTCTCCGACTTTATAAATAATCATATTCTTCCTTAATGATGAACGCTGATAAAAACACTGGTGGGCTCTGTAAAATACCACTTGATGTACCAGGGTACTCCGGCACTACTGACGGTGATGATGTGGACATCAATACTGCTGTCAAAATGGTAGGGGCGAACCTGATAATGATCTCCGGATGCCCTGCCGATTAAGGCAGCCACTTCAAAGGGCGAGATGTCACCCGTACTTAACAAATTCTTAAGCTGAATCCCGCGTCTTGCCTCAAATTCAATATTTCCATTCTTCAAACATTCGATCACCTTCCATTTGATCTCTCTGAAACTCATGAGCCCTCAATGTACGCCAGTTGTCGTACTTAATCAAATTATCATTTTGCATCACGACTATTTCCGTGAAGCCCCGTCCCGCAGGGCTATCACGCCATATTCATTAAAAAGATGCGCAGGGAAAATGATTATTTTTCAGACAAATGGAAGACATTACGCAAAAACGCGCTGCACGATATGCAACGCGGATTTGTAAACTCAGGACGGCTCGCAAGACACCGTTTTACGCCGCCCCCTGCCGTTAAAAAGCAAATAACTGAGAAGTGCCAGTACCCAGACGCCTGCCGCGCCATAGAGCAGAATGCCTGCAAAGCCATCAGTCAGTGCCTGCGCAATCTGTCCGCTTTGCAGGGGTTCAATGGCTGAGCCGCCTGCAATACGTTCTGCCAGCGAAGATAATTCCCCTGCTGCGGGCATGACTTTTTTCAGGCTCGCGGCAATTCCCGCCACCAGCAGGTTTCCCATGAGCGCAATGTTGATCGCCAGGGTAATCAGGCGCGCACTGATATCAATCCCCGACGCCATTCCCGCGCGGTTGGCCGCAACAGAGCCGGTTGTGGTGTTGGTGACCGGTGTATTGGTCAGCCCCAGCGCAATGCCTGCCAGCAGCGCACCCGGCAATAGGCTAAGGTGATGAACGACGGCGATTTGCATCAGCATAAAACCTGCGCCTATTGTGAATAATCCCAGCGGGATCAGACGTGACGCGCCAAAACGTGTTGTCAGTTTTTCACCGAGCGGTGGCATCAGCAACGTGGGTAACGTATAAGCCAGCAGGGCCATACCGGTAGCGACACTGCCATAACCCAGCCCGCCCTGATAATACACCGGCAGATAAATCATCAGCGGCCAGAAGCTGAAATTCATCCCTACCGACCCCATCAGCGCACCAGAAAATGCCCGGACGCGGAAGACCGAAAAATCAAACATCGGGTGCGGATGGCGTTTTTCAATGCGGATGAACATCACCGCGCTGACGGCGGTAGCCAGCAGAACAGCGCCTGCTGTAACACTGCTCCAGCCCAGACTGCTGCCCTGAGTAATGAGGAACGTCGCGCCCAAGACCGTGACCGAAAGGGTAATCAATCCCCCCAGATCCAGTTTTTTAGCCTGTCCGTCACGGGATTCCACCACGTTTTTCAGCGCCAGAATCAGGGTCAGTACGGCGATAACAACGTGGATCAGAAACACCCATCGCCAGCTCAGCCAGGCGACCAGCGTGCCACCAATGATCGGGCCGAACCCTAACCCGAAACCAAACGTAATCCCCCATGCGGCAAACGCCTGACTGCGCGCTTTCCCTTGCGGAAACTGCGACGAAAGGATCGCAATCAGGCAGGTCAGCATTGCGCCACCGCTCAGTCCCTGAAGAAAACGTCCTGCGATAAGCCATTGTGCGCTACCGGCGAGACCGCACATCAGCGAGGTCAGCCCGAACGCTGTAATGCTGATGATAAAAACACGTTTCCGTCCATAGCGGTCTGCCAGCGTACCGGTCGCCATCAGTACCGTGGTGCAGGCGAGCGTGTAAGCGTTCATGATCCACTGAAGCTCGCGGAAACTGGCATGCAGTTCCTGTTCGAGTACCGGTGATAATACGGGGACGCTGGAAATTTCCAGCCCCGACATCAGGGCGGCCAGACAAACCGCCATCAGTGCGAGTGTGTTTTTCATGATTAAATCCTGCGGGGATAAGAGACGCATAGCATGGAAGATTGGCGTCAGAGTAGAAATCTGCCGGTATGCCATGTATCGTCAAGATCGTGCCAACCTGAGGGTTATCCTTTCATGCAAAAAGTTGATCTGCCGCCGATGTCTTCCTCCCGCCATCCCGCTGCGCCCAACCGGCGACTGGTGCTGCTGGCTTATGAATGTCTGTGTACCTTCGAGTTTGGCATCGCCGTCGAAGCCTTTGGCCGTGCCGATGAACTCACGGGCGAACCGCTGTACGAGTTAGCCGTCGCGTCGGTAGAAGAAGGGACTTTCGGCGCGCAAGGTGGCGTGCGGCTGGTGGTGGATGGCGGGCTGGAACTGCTGGAAGACGCCGGTACGATTGTGATCCCCGGCTGGCGAAGCATTCACGAACCGGCGTCTGAGCGGCTGATTGCTGCGCTGCAAAAAGCCCATCACAACGGGACAAGAATTGTGTCGATCTGCGCGGGAAGTTTCGTGTTGGCCGCTGCGGGTTTGCTGGACGGTAAACGCGCGACGGCGCACTGGAACAGCACCGATGTCCTGGCGCAAAAATTCCCTGACGTGCAGGTTGAGCACGGCATGATTTATGTCGATGAAGGCAGCATCATCACCTCTGCCGGTGGTGCGGCGGGCGTCGATTTGTGTCTGCATCTGATCCGCCGCGATTATGGTATCGAAGTCGCTAACCGTACAGCGCGCCGCATGGTGACGCCGCCGCTGCGCGAAGGGAATCAGGCTCAGTTGATCCAGCAACCGGTACCGCGGCATCAGACAAAAACGCTGGCGCCCTTGCTCGATGACTTACGCGGCCATCTCAATACACCGCTGGTGATTGATCAGCTCGCCAGACAAGCCGGTATGAGCCGCCGCACCTTCCTGCGCCGCTTCCATGATGCTACCGGCACCACACCGGGAGAATGGATGCTGACCGTGCGGCTGGAAAAAGCCTGCGCCCTGCTGGAAAACGGAACACTGAGTATTGACCGCGTTGCCGAACAGGCCGGTTTCGGATCGCCAGAAACTTTACGTCATCACTTCCGCCAGCGGCTGGGCATGTCGCCGACACAATGGCGCAAAGGGTTTGTTGAACGGGATTTGGTGGGATGAGTTTTGGGGGGCTGGCGGCAGTGGACTTCCGCCGCCCTGGTGACGCATTTCTAAGCTGCCTGTCCGGCAGTGGGGTTAAAAACGCATTATAATCATTTAAATCAATTAGTTAACACTCATTCTTCGCGTGTAATTAATGCCTTTGAGGGTTAAATAAATCCCTTTTACTTCAGATAGTTGAGAATGGTTTTGGGGAAAGGTTTTTGCCTGTCTGTTGAGGAGGCTCAATACATTTATTCAGTATTGAGCCTCATTTTCAGATGCATGGGGTATCATCAAACACCAGGTTACCAGCATCATTGATAATAAACTTCACCACGCCTTCAACTACAATTCCGTCATCGAAAAATTCATCTCCAAAATCAATGAAGTCATCTTTATCGATCAGCGACCCCAGCCCGCGCCGGACAATTGTCACCAGCCTGTAAACCTCATGCTTACCATCGAGCAGGATAAGCAGTATGTGGCCGTCTAAAGGTTTTATTGCACTATCAACAAGCGGCATTGTCCCTGAATTTATGTGCTCTCCGTGGTACTGCTTTGCAAAATGCAGACGCTAA
>NZ_JYDF01000018.1:0-17284 GCF_003263525.1 Rahnella sp. NRRL B-41462
TTCGCAGGGGGAGGAGTTATTTATCGGGGGATAAGTTCTTCGACCTGCAAAATGCCGTAGACCAGCCGGTAGTTGAGCGGCAGGATGCCGTCGCGGCGGGCATAGTGTTTGTCCAGCAATTGCAGACGTTCACGCCCGCCCAGACCGCCGAGGCGGCCATTTTTGATGTGCGTCGCACCGATGCCTTTCAGGGAGCGCAGCAGCGACATCACATCGGGGAATTGAGCAACATGATCGCTGAAGGTCACATCATGGCGATACGGCGCGCAGGCTTCGGCGATTTTGTCCGGCGTCAGGAACTGATTCACGTGACGTCGGCCATCGACCTTCATCCATGCCGCGGCCAGCTCATTGAGCGAACCTTCTGCCAGCGTGGAAAACAGCACCAGCCCGCCGTTGCGGGTGACGCGGTGCATTTCTTCCAGTGCGCGTGGCAGTGCGTTACACCACTGCACCGCCAGATTGCTGAAGCAGATATCGACAGAGTTGTCGGCAAACGGCAAACGTTCGATGTCGCCCGGCACGTATTCATCAGCAGAATCCAGCTCACGGGCGCGATTTAACATGCCCTCAGAGAGATCCAGCGCAATGACATTTTTACCCTGCGCACGCCAGTAACGGCTGAAGTGGCCGGTGCCACAGCCCGCATCGACGACAATCTTGCCGGCGTCTTGCAGATACGGCGCTGCCAGCGCCAGTAATTCCTCACCCACATCACGCTGCAACTGTGCGGCGTTTTCGTAACTGATGGCGGCGCGACTGAACGCATCGGCCACCGCTTGTTTGTTCACTAATTCAGTGACTGCACCCATGAAGGGACTCCAGCAAAAAATCGATATCTTCCGGCTCATGCGCCGCTGTCAGAGTAATGCGCAGCCGCGCACTGCCCGGTGGCACCGTCGGTGGACGGATGGCGCTGACCCACAATCCGCGATCGCGCAAGGTGGATGCCAGATCCAGCGCGGGCTGGTTTTCACCCACAATCACCGGCTGGATCGCCGTCTGTGAACCGGTCAGCGGATACGGCAAACCGGCGGCACCCGCGCGAAAACGGGCAATATTGGCGGCCAGTTTATCACGCAGACCGTCATCCTGCCGGACTCGTGCCAGTGCAGCCTGTAACGCGCACACCTGCGCGGCGGGCATCGACGTGCTGTAAATCAGATGGCGGGCAAACTGCAACAGGTAATCGGCGGTAGCATCATCACACAACACCGCCGCGCCGCTGCAACCGAAAGCTTTTCCGAATGTGACCACCAGCAGTTCCGGCCGGATGCCCTGTTGCCAGCAACTGCCGCGCCCTTCTTCACCGGTAACGCCCACACCGTGCGCGTCATCAACCATCAGCCAGCTACCGTGCGCTTTGGACAAGTTATGCAGATCAGCCAGCGGCGCGGCGTCGCCGTCCATACTGAATACACCTTCGGTCACCACCAGCGTTTCACCAGCTACGGGTTTTTCCAGCAGGCGCTCAAGGGAATCCGGCTGATTGTGGTGAAAACGCCGCAACTGCGAAGGTGCATGGGCTGCGGCTTCCAGTAAAGACGCGTGACTGAGTTTGTCAGCCAGCACGCGATCCTCAGCCTGCATCAGCGCCGCGAGAATCGCCTGATTCGCCGCAAAACCGGAGATAAACAGCAAAGCCCGCGGATATCCCTGCCACTGCGCCAGTTGTTGCTCAAACGCGGCATGCACCTCGCTGTAACCGGTGACGTGTCCTGAACCGCCGCTGCCGACACCGTATTTAGCCGCGCCCTGCTGCCACGCGGCGATCACCTCAGCGTCCTGACTCAGGCCAAGATAATCGTTACCGGAAAAATTCAGATAACGCCGCCCGCCCTGCGTCAGAAAACGCGCACTGCCGCCCTCATTCGGCTGCCGTACACGAAATGCCGCCGCCTGTTTGCGCGCCGCCACCGCGTCGTTGATCCGCGTTTGCCAGCTCACCGGTTATACCGCAGCGTTGTAGAACTGATCGGTATCGGCGTGGACCAGCTGCTCGGCAAGCGCAGCCTGCTGCTGGTTATCGCCCATTTCTGTTTCAAATGACTGCGGGTTAAGCCCCAGCTTGCCGAACAGAATCAGGTCTTTATCTTCTGCCGGGTTTGGCGTGGTCAGCAGTTTGCAGCCGTAGAAGATGGAGTTGGCACCGGCCATAAAGCACATCGCCTGGGTCTGCTCACTCATCTGCTCACGTCCGGCAGACAGACGCACATAAGATTGCGGCATCATGATGCGCGCGACCGCGATCGTGCGGATGAAATCAAACGGATCCACATCGTCATTATCCGCCAGCGGCGTACCTTTCACTTTCACCAGCATGTTGATCGGCACACTTTCCGGCGGCACCGGCAGGTTCGCCAGTTGCATCAGCAAACCGGCGCGGTCTTTGACGGTTTCACCTAAACCCACAATGCCGCCGGAACAGACTTTAATGCCCGCACCGCGCACTTCCGCCAGCGTATCCAGACGTTCCTGATAGCTGCGGGTCGTTATGATGCTGCCGTAAAATTCCGGCGAGGTATCAAGGTTATGGTTGTAGAAATCCAGCCCGGCGTGCGCCAGACGCTGTGCCTGCGTAGTGTTCAGCGTGCCGAGGGTCATGCAGGTTTCCATGCCCATTTCTTTCACGCCCTGCACCATCTGCTCGAGGTACGGCATGTCACGATCGTGCGGGTTTTTCCACGCCGCGCCCATACAGAAACGGGTTGAACCGGCGGCTTTCGCCTGTCGGGCAGATTCGAGCACCTGCTCGACTTGCATCAGACGTTCAGATTCCAGCCCGGTTTTGTAACGGGAACTTTGCGGGCAATATTTACAGTCTTCGGGACAGGCACCGGTTTTGATCGACAGCAAGGTGCTGACCTGAACCTGTCGCGGGTCAAAATGCTGACGGTGAATTTGCTGCGCTTCGAACATCAGCTCCAGGAATGGCTTATCGAACAGGGCCTGCGTTTTTTCCAGCGTCCAGTGGGTGCGGGCAGTCATTGCGACTCCTTTAAAAAGTGTTCAGTTGTATTTTTTTCATAATCCGTAAACCATTTTTAATTTGTTTTGGTTTACCGTCAACGTTAAAATTATTTTTTAGTTTACAGCTTACGCCTCAGGATTCGTTTATGACCCCCGCCGATATTGAATTCGACCAGCGCCACATCTGGCATCCGTATACCTCTATGACCAAACCGCTGCCCGCCTATCCGGTGGAATCCGCGTCCGGCGTGATGTTGCAGCTGGCTGATGGCCGCAAACTGGTTGATGGCATGTCGTCCTGGTGGGCGGCAATCCACGGTTACAACCATCCGCAGTTGAACCAGGCGGCCATCGAACAAATCGGAAAAATGTCACATGTGATGTTTGGCGGGATCACCCATCCGCCGGCGGTTGCGTTGTGCCGCCGTCTGGTAGAAATGACCCCCGCCGGGCTGGAATGCGTGTTTCTGGCGGATTCTGGTTCGGTGGCCGTTGAAGTAGCACTGAAAATGGCGATGCAATACTGGCAGGCGCGCGGTGAAAAACGCCAGACGTTGCTGACCCTGCGCAATGGCTATCACGGCGACACCTTTGGCGCGATGTCAGTCTGTGACCCGCAAAACTCGATGCACAGTTTGTATCAGGGTTATCTGCCGCAGCATCTGTTCGCCGATGCGCCGCAGAGCCGTTTTGACGGGGAATGGGATGAGGCGGATATCGCGCCATTTGCCAAAATGCTGGACGAAAATCACCGCAAAATCGCCGCAGTCATTGTAGAACCCATCGTTCAGGGGGCGGGCGGGATGCGGATTTATCACCCGTTGTATCTCAAACGCGTGCGTAAGTTATGCGATGAATATGGCGTGTTGCTGATTGCCGATGAAATTGCCACCGGATTTGGCCGCACCGGCAAGCTGTTTGCCTGTGATCACGCCGGGATTTCGCCGGATATCCTCTGCCTCGGCAAAGCCCTGACCGGCGGCTACATGACACTTTCCGCCACGCTCACCACCCGCCATGTGGCACAGGTGATCAGTGACGGCGAGGCGGGATGTTTCATGCACGGCCCGACATTTATGGGCAATCCGCTGGCCTGCGCGGTCGCCAGCGCCAGCCTGCATTTACTTGCGGAAAACCGCTGGCAGGCGCAGGTATTGAGCATTGAGAAACAGCTGAATGCCGGTTTACAGCCGCTGGCAGCACATCCGGCGGTCGCCGATGTGCGGGTGCTCGGGGCGATTGGTGTGGTGGAAATGCGCCAGCCGGTAGACATGGCGCAATTGCAGAAGCATTTTGTCGGTCAGGGTGTGTGGATCCGCCCGTTCGGCAAGCTGATTTACCTGATGCCGCCGTACATCATTTCACCTGAAGAACTGAGCAAACTGACCGGCGCAATCGCCAGCGCACTGACTGCGCTTTACTGATTAGCCTGTAGTGACTAACCGGTGCGAGGTGGATAACAGCGCGCTCAGTTTTTCCCGGCTGAGCCGCGCTTCTTCATTAAGAAAATCAATTGCCACTTTCAGCGCAGGGGTCGGATTTTCCGGATACAGCAACGTATAAGACGCGCCGCTTGCCACGCACAGCGGGAACGGCGCAATCACCCTTCCCGCCTGCAAATCATCTTCAATTAATGTCAGATCGCCTATCGCCACACCGTAGCCCTGCAACGCCGAATTGATCGCCAGATCCAGCGTATCGAAATGCTGTGATTTGGCTGACGGCAATCCCTGTACGCCCTCCTCCCGCAGCCACAACAACCAGTCGCGACGGTCACGCGTCGGGTGAAGCAGCGTTTTATCGGCCAGATCCGCCACTTTCGTTTTCCCTTTATGACGCGGCAGAAACTCCGGCGTACACACCGGCGTCAGCACTTCATCAAACAGATGATGCGCCCGGCGCTGTGATTCCGGCGGACGACCAAACACTACGGCAGCATCAAAATGTTCGTTGCTGAAATCCACGCCGTGGGCGATGGAAGCTGTCAGCTCGATCTGCAAATCCGGCCTGTCGTTTTGTAGCTGGATAACACGCGGCAGCAGCCAGCGCATGGAACAGGTCGGGCATTTAATGCGTAAGGTATCCGGATGCGAACCCACACGTTGCAAGGCTTCTCCCATCAGCGCCAGCGCCTGTTGTACCGGCGGCAACAACTGCGCCCCGCGCGGGGTCAGCGTCAGCCCGCGGGCCTGACGTAAAAACAACGGATAACCCAGCGTGGCCTCAAGTCCGGTGATCTGGCGACTGACCGCGCCCTGGGTGATGTGCAGCAACGCCGCCGCGTGTGTCAGATTCAAGGTTTGCGCAACCACGGCAAAGGTTTTCAGCACGTTGAGCGAGGGTAAATTCAGATACGGCAGTTCAGGAGAAAAACTCACAGTTACCTCGTCAGAAACGTTATAAAGCCATGACTTCAGATCATAACGAGTATGACAAACTTTCCATTGTCGGCACAGGGGAACTGTTGCTTAATCATTCAACACCCGTTTTTACCTTCTCATGGCCACCCGGCCTGCTTTTTGGGGAAAATGCTATGAAGAGCGCCATGTCGCCCCTGTCAAAACTACCTGACGTCGGCACCACCATTTTTACCGTTATCGGCCAGCTCAGCGCTGAACATAACGCCCTGAACCTGTCACAGGGGGCACCGAATTTCTCATGCCAGCCCGCGTTAATCGACAGCGTCGCAAAAGCCATGCGCGAGGGGCATAACCAGTACGCACCAATGAGTGGCGTGGCGGCATTACGCCATGCGTTGTCCGCCAAAGTCGAAGCGCTTTATGGCTGCAAATATGATGCCGACAGCGAAGTGACGGTGATTGCCAGCGCCAGCGAAGGCCTGTATTCCGCCATCAGCGCCCTGGTACATCCGGGCGATGAAGTCATTTATTTCGAGCCGTCATTTGACAGCTATGCACCGATCGTCCGTTTACAGGGCGCGAAGCCGGTGGCTATCGGCCTGTCGCTGGATGATTTCAGCATCGACTGGGATCAGGTCGCCAGCGCGATCAACAGCCGCACGCGAATGATCATCATCAACAGTCCGCATAACCCGACCGGTGCCATTTTCACTGAATTTGATATCGAACGACTGACCGCGCTGACCCAAGACACCGACATCGTGATTTTGTCCGATGAAGTGTATGAGCACGTGGTGTTCGACGGCGAGCGCCACGAAAGCATGGCCTGCTATCCGCAACTGGCTGAGCGCAGCGTGATTGTGTCGTCTTTCGGCAAAACCTATCACGTCACCGGCTGGCGTGTGGGTTATTGCCTGGCACCGGCAGAACTAATGGATGAAATCCGCAAAGTGCATCAGTTTATGGTGTTCTCTGCCGATACGCCGATGCAGGTCGCATTCGCCGAAGCGCTGGCTGACCCGCAAAGTTATCTGGGACTGGCCGATTTTTATCAGCAAAAACGCGACCTGCTGGCCGAAGCCCTCAGCGAATCCCGCTTTGAATTACTGCCAAGCCGTGGCAGTTTCTTTATGCTGGCGCGTTTTAGTCATTTCAGTCCACTGACCGACGACGAATTTGTGCTGAGCCTGATCCGCGATCATCAGATCGCGACCATTCCGCTGTCAGCCTTTTACAGCAATAACCAACCAACAGGGCTTATCCGTCTGAGCTTTGCCAAAGATAACGACACGTTGTACGAAGGCGCACGCCGGTTGTGTCGCGTCTGAACCTTTGTATTCATCTCAATAACGCCGGGGAATTGTGAATAATGAAAAAATTGAAAATCGCATTGCTGTTAGGTTGTGCCGTCGCGTCTTTCTCCGCACTGGCGGACGGTTCCACGCTCAAATTTGGTCTGGAAGCGCAATATCCACCGTTCGAATCGAAAAGCGCGACCGGTGAATTACAGGGTTTTGATATCGATCTGGGCAACGCCGTCTGCGCCGCCGCCAGTGTGAAATGCGACTGGTACGACACTTCTTTCGACGGCCTGATTGCAGCCCTGCAGGCGCGTAAATTTGATGCGATTAACTCGGCGATGAACGTGACGGATAAACGTCGTCAGGCGATTGATTTTACCAACGTGATTTACCGCGTCCCCACCAAACTGATTGCGAAGAAAGATTCCGGCCTGCTGCCGACCACGGAGTCGCTGAAAGGCAAGCATATCGGCGTGTTACAGGGGTCGATTCAGGAAAGTTATGCGCAGGCACACTGGGCACCGAAAGGCGTGGATATCGTCTCTTATCAGGATCAGAATCAGGTGTATCTGGATCTGTCATCCGGTCGTCTCGACGGCACATTAGTGCTGGCCCCGGCCGGTCAGACCGGTTTCCTGTCGCGTCCGGACGGTAAAGATTACGGCTTCGTCGGTGACGCCGTACGCGATGACAAAATTCTCGGCAGCGGCATCGCCTTCGGCCTGCGTAAAGGCGATACCCAGTTGAAAGAAAAGCTGGATACAGCGATCGCTAAAGTGCAAAAAGATGGCGTGGTGAAAGAGCTTTCGAAGAAATACTTTGGTGATATTGATGTGAGCGTGAAGTAAAGCCGCCAGGAAGACAGGTTTAACTTTTGCGCCTCCCTCTGCGAAGGGGGAGGCCGGGAGGGAGTTTTTAAGGGCTAACACCTCGTCAAAAAAACTTCAACCCATTGATTTTGCTTTAATACCCCACCCCAGCCCTCCCCTTCGCAGGGGAGGGTGCCACTTAATACTCAGAATTCACAATGACTTCTTCGCCAAACGCACCGGCTTGTGGCAGCGGTTTATAGCTGGAGTTTGACGCACGCAGTACGCGAATGCCCCTCGCGCTCACGGCCTGAGCGGCAGTGATATCATTGTCAGAGTCGCCATAAAACACTTTAATTTGCTTATCTTTCAGCCACTGCGTTTTTGTGTTCTGACCGGCTTTGTCACCGGCGAAAATAACCGCATTCACTTTGTCCTGCGGGATTTGGAAATCGTTCTGCAGCGTCTTCGTCACGGTCTCAGTTTTGGTTTCGCTGCGGCCGGTCACGAAGTAAATGCTGTCGCCGCGTTTGAGGTGCATGGCAATCAGGCTCTTTGCCACCTCTTTTGGCATGCTGAAATCATCCCAGCCGTTGTTCATTTTCTCCCAGAATTTCGGGTTCTTCAGATAATCCTGTTTTCCGGGGGAAAACTCGACCTGCCCGCGGTAAAAGCCTGGCGAGGAAAACAACACCGTGTCATCGATATCAAAACCGACAGCTATTGACGGGCGGCCGTTCAGGCTGTTTTCAATTTGCGCGACCGACACCCAGTGAACCGGCGATTGCTGCGCGAGTTGCGCCACATTGACGCCCGGCCAGAGCGGCGCGGGCGCGGGCTCTTTGGCGAAGGCAGACTGATTCAGGCTGAGCAACAGGAAAACGGCACTCAGTGCCAGAGGAGTTTTACGCATTAGGATCCCTTTTTTATGCTTATTAATCTTGCAGATAAAGTGGAGCAACGGGTCAAAAATCTTACCGACCATACCTGTGCAACCTGCAGATTTAAAGGAATTTTCCGGCAGATGTCATAGGAAAAGATGATGGTCACATTTCAGGGAAAAATCGCAGGGTTTATTCAAACATGGCATAAAGCGCTTGGTTCGAAAACTGTTTAGCGTCCTATACTTATTCCCAATTACGTTAGCTTTTAACTTTCTTATAAGAAAACGAAAAGGAATGACTATGCCCCAGTTACAGTCTGAAAACCGCCGCATCGTGCTGGCTTCACGCCCTCACGGCAAACCCGTCGATGACAATTTCCGTCTGGAAAAAGCGCCGTTACCGCAGGCCAGAGACGGTCAGTTATTACTGCGTACCGTGTGGCTTTCGCTCGACCCGTACATGCGCGGACGTATGAGCGATGCGCCTTCTTACGCTGCGCCGGTACAAATCGGTGAAGTAATGACCGGCGGCGCAGTTTCCCGCGTGGTGGAATCAAAAAGCCCGGATTTTAAAGCCGGGGATTTCGTGGTCGGCAGCACCGGATGGCAGGATTATTCCGTGGCCGACGCCAAAGCCGTGAAGAAACTCGAAGGCGCGGCACTCAAACAACCTTCCCTTGCACTCGGTGTTTTAGGCATGCCGGGCTTCACCGCTTTTATGGGGCTGCTGGATATTGGCGAACCCAAGCCGGGGGAAACGCTGGTCGTTGCTGCAGCGACCGGGCCGGTCGGCTCGCTGGTCGGACAAATTGGTAAAATCAAAGGCTGTCGCGTGATCGGGATTGCCGGTGGTGAAGAGAAATGCCGCTATGCCGTTGAACATTTCGGTTTCGATGAGTGTCTCGATCACCGCGCCCCGGATCTGGATAAACGCCTGAAAGCGGCCTGCCCGGATGGCATTGATGTGTATTTTGAAAACGTCGGTGGCGCGGTGTTTGATGCCGTATTGCCGCTGCTCAATACCAAAGCGCGTATTCCGCTGTGCGGGCTGGTTTCCCAATATAACGCGACCGGTCTGAAAGAGGGACAAGATCGCCTTTCCCTGCTGACCGGCACCATTCTGAAGAAACGCATGCGTGTGCAGGGCTTTATTATTTTTGATGATTACGGCCATCGCTATCCGGAGTTTGCAAAACAGATGAGCGAATGGTTTGAACAAGGGAAAGTGAAATTCCGCGAAGATATCGTGGAAGGATTAGAGAATGCACCGCAGGCGTTCTTTGGCCTGCTTGAGGGTAAAAACTTTGGCAAACTGGTCGTTCGTGTCGGTCAGGACTGATTACTCCTTAACTAAAGCTGACGGCGTCCACAGGAGGTAACATGAAATTACTGATTGTATTGACATCACACGATAAGCTCGGCGAAACCGGTAAGAAAACCGGTTTCTGGCTGGAAGAATTTACCGCGCCTTATTACGAGTTTCTGGATGCAGGCGCCGGGCTGACGCTGGCCTCGCCGAAAGGCGGACAGCCACCACTCGATCCGAAAAGTGATGAGCCGGATGCGCAGACCGAAACAACCGAACGCTTCCGCAGTGATAAAGATGCGCAGAAGGTGCTGGCGAACACGCACAAACTTGCTGATGTTAACGCTGATGACTTCGATGCCATTTTCTATCCGGGTGGTCACGGACCGTTGTGGGATCTGTCTGAAGACCCGCATTCCATCGCGCTGATCCAGGCTTTCTGGGCAGCGGGCAAACCGGTTTCTGCGGTCTGCCACGCGCCGGGGGTGTTGCGCAATGTGCTGGTGGAAGATGGCACGCCGCTGGTGAAAGACAAGCGCGTAACCGGCTTTAGTAACAGCGAAGAAGACGCGGTTGGCCTGACCGACATCGTGCCTTTTTTGGTTGAAGACGAGCTGAAGAAAAATGGCGGCGATTACAGTAAGGCAGCGGACTGGCGGCCTTATGCCGTCACCGATGGCAAACTGATCACCGGTCAGAATCCGGCCTCTTCCAGAGCAGTCGCGCAGGCATTACTGAAAATGCTGGGCGGCGGCGAGGTCGGCAAGTAATCTGCCCGTGACTATTTCATCATCTGAAGAGGGTTCTATGGCATTTACACTCACCAGTAATGATTTGCGCGATGGCGACAAAATGCCGGAAACGCAGGTTTTTAACGGCATGGGCTACAACGGCGACAACCTTTCGCCGCATCTGGCCTGGTCCGGTGCCCCCGAGGGCACCAAAAGTTTTGTGATAACCGTTTATGACCCGGATGCCCCGACCGGCTCCGGCTGGTGGCACTGGGGCGTCGCGAATATTCCGGCAGACGTCACCGAATTGCCGCAAGGCGCGGGCTCCGGCAAAGGCGGTTTACCTGCCGGTGCCGTGCAGACCCGCACCGATTTTGGCAAAGCCGGTTATGGCGGCGCAGCCCCTCCGCAGGGCGAACACCATCACTATCATTTCACCGTATACGCCATCGATACTGAAACGCTGGAAGTCGATGAGAATGCCAGCGGCGCGTATCTCGGCTTCAATGTGCATTTCCATACTCTCGGCAAAGCATCACTGACAGTGATATACAGCTGATTCCTGTGGTATAAAAGACGCAGAAAAGGTGGTCAGTTTTACTGGCCACCGTTTTTTTATTGCGGCGATGACCGCAACATTGAAAAAAAAGAACAATCTTCTTCATCAAGGAGTCAGTCACAGTGAAAATTTCCACCCTGTCGCGCGCGTGCGCTATGTTGTCTGCCAGCCTGATCCTGGCGGCATGCAGCAGCCATCAAGGCTTATCCAGCCAGGTTGCTCCGGGCACCGCGTCACTGCCCGTGTTATCAGCGGACGAAGCGGCCAATTTTACAACGAAAAATTATCTGGCCTTTGGCGGCCCTTCTTTGCAGGTTCAGCAACAGGGCTGGTTCCCTAAACTGGCCAGCACTGACGGTGTGAACACCCATTTCGTGGTCGGCCCGCAGTTAGGCACCGACGGCGCAGAATACTCTAACGTTCAGATGGCGGTAAACGCGGCACTGGCTGTGCGTAACCACGGTGAACGTATCTTCATTAAAATCCTGCCAGGCACTTACAACGGCGCCGTGTACATCCCGGCGGGTTCACCACCGGTCACCTTATTCGGTGCGGGCAACAGCTCTGCTGATGTGACCCTCGCACAAGGTCTGGAAGCCGCAGCGGCACCCGCCACTTACCGTTCAACCGTCAGTCCTAACGGCCAGTTCCTGCCGGGCGATCGCGCGTTCTATATGTTCCAGAACTGCGCCACCCTGACCACTGAAACCATCGGCACCGGCTGTACCGCGACCGTGTGGTCACAAAGCAACGGTGTGCAGATTCAGAACCTGACCATCGGCAATTCCCTGCTCGATACTGTTGACGGGGGCGATCATTCCGCCGTTGCGCTGCGTACCGACGGTGACAATGTGATTCTGGATAACGTGCGCCTGATTGGCCGCCAGAATACCTTTATGGTGAACACCGCCAACATCCACAACCAGACTGACAACAGTCGTTACAGCCGTGCATACGTGCATAACAGCCTGATCGTGGGTGATGTGGATTACGTATTTGGTCGGGCGAATGCCGTCTTTGACCACGTTGAATTCCACACCGTCAGCAGCCGTGGCGTGAAACAGGCGTCTGTCTTTGCGCCAAACACGCCAGCAGCTGCACCGTATGGCTTCCTGGTGATCGACAGCAACCTGACCGGCGACCGTGGCTTCGAGCAGGCTGCGAAAGCGAAAATGGGGCGTGCGTGGGATGCTGATGGCGCAAGCAGCCAGCTGGTAATCCGCGACAGCAGCTTCGACAACAGCTATGACCAGATGAATCCGTGGGGCGCTTCTGTCTTCTCCGGCCAGCCATTTGCCGGCAACGTGCCAAAAGATGAGAAACAACAGCGCAATCTGAATGACACTAACTTCAACCGCCTGTGGCAGTACAACAACGTGCTGACACAGCCTGCGAAGTAATTCAGTCTGATGCCATGAAAAAACCGCCGGGGTTGCCTCCGGCGGTTTTTTTTCGTTCTGCGGACTTCGTTCTGCGAAAATGTTACAACGCTTCGTTGCCCAGACGGAATACCGACACCGTGCGTTCCAGATTCACCGCCTGCTCATCGAGCGAAGCCGCCGCACTGGCAGACTGTTGAACCAGCGCCGAGTTTTGCTGGGTGACGGTATCCATCTCTGCCACCGCCTGCGCAATCTGACTGATGCCGCGACTTTGCTCGTCAGACGCCGATGCGATCTCATGAATGATTTGCGTGACATGACGGACAGAGCCGACGATTTCTTCCATCGTGTCACCCGCTTTGCCAACCAGCACAGAGCCGTTATTAACGTTAATCACCGATTTACCAATCAGCCCTTCAATCTCTTTCGCCGCCTGCCCGCTGCGCTGCGCAAGGCTACGGACTTCGCTGGCGACCACGGCAAAACCGCGGCCCTGCTCCCCTGCCCGCGCCGCTTCAACCGCAGCATTCAGCGCCAGAATATTGGTCTGGAAAGCGATGCTGTTGATGACCGTGGTAATTTCGGAAATCTGCTTCGAACTGACAGTAATCTCTTTCATCACGCCCACGACATCGGCCACCAGTTTACCGCCCCGCGCTGCCGTATTGGCCGCATCGGAGGCCAGCTGACTGGCCTGCGCGGCATTGTCGGCGTTCTGTTTCACCGTTGAGGTCAGTTGTTCCATGCTGGCCGCTGTTTGCCCCAGCGCTGCCGCCTGCTCTTCGGTACGGGCTGACAGATCGATATTACCTGCGGCTATTTCGCCCGAAGCGCGGGTCACCTGCGTTACGCCTTCGCGGATATCACCGATGATGCCGTGCAGGTTCTGGTTCATGGTTTCAATGGCGCGGCTCAGTTGCCCCACTTCGTCAAAACTGTGGCTGGTGGCATGAGTAGAAAGATCACCGGCAGCGATACGTTCTGCGGTTTGCAGCGTGCGGCGCAGAGGAAGTGTCAGCTGACGAGTCATGCGCCACGAAATCAACACACCGGCAACCACAGTCGCCACAATGATCACCAGCATTTCAGAAATGGTGCGCGTCACTTCGTTATGCAGATTGTTCATCTCATGATCGAGCAACGTGTTAGACGCAGAGGTCAGGGCCAGCCCGGCTTCGGCCAATTGTGCGGTGATTTTTTCCGCATCGCTGCCTGCCGGAGGATTCAGCGTGTGCTGCCAGCTTTCACGATAACGGCGGATATTTTCCGGCATGGTTTCCACCAGACGCTGGTCTTGCGGATCCCAGGAGTACGCCTCAACATCAGCCTGACGGGCTTCCAGTTTATCCAGCGCCTGGCGGTTTTCTTCAACAAATCTGGGGTCTTTGCTGGCCATATATGAAAGCCGGGTAAATTTGGCATCGCTCAGCAAATCGTTAACGGTCTTGAGCAAGGACGCCTTTTCAGCGCGTTGATTGATGCTGGTCAGATGGTAGACACCGGACACAGCGATAAAGGATCCCAGAAGCAACACCAGCGCAAATCCTGCACCGAGCTTGCTGGCAATTGAGGCATGGCGAACCCGGCCAGCGATCCCTGAAAGTACATTCATTTTCTTCTCCCTGATAACCAAAAGGACTGACTCTGAAGTGGCAACGCCACCGAAGAATCAGTGAATAACGGGAGAGTTATCGACCAGCAATGTTCAACATTTATAGAAACATTAAAATATTTCTTATATATAGCACGTATAGCACAGGCAATAAAAAAGCCCCTTATTACAGGGGCTTGATCATTATTTCAGAGCGGTATTATTGATCAGTTAAAAATAAATCATTAGATAAACTAACCAGTAAACAGCCGTGATTAATTAATTTCCAGAATGCTTACCCACATCGGGCCTTTGCCCACCGCGTAGGTTTTCAACGTCGTCAGCTGACCGTTTTGCGGATCAATTTTCGCGACTTCAATCGCATCCGATTTCTGTCCTGCGGTGATCACATACTGGCCGGAGTGATCAATATTGAAACCACGCGGCTGTGTCTGGGTGGCGTGATGCCCGGCCAGTTCAAGCACGCTGCCATCTTCTGAGACGGTCAGCACAGAAATCAGGCTGGCAGTACGGTCTGAGGCATACAGGAATTTGCCGTCCGGCGTGATGTGCAAATCGGCCGCCCAGCAGGTGCCGGTGAAATCAGCGGGCATAATCCCCAGTGTCTGCACCTGACGGTATTCGCCGCTGGTGACGTCTTTCTGGTACACATCCACGCTGCTGTTCAGCTCATTTACACAGTAGGCAAAATGATGATTCGGGTGGAATGCCATATGACGCGGGCCCGCACCCGCTGCGGTTTTCAGCTCCGGCGCGTTATGCGGCGTCGCTTCGCCGTTCACACTGAAGTCAAACTGGCGGATACGGTCTTCTTTCAGCGCCGGGATCATCAGCACCTGATTGGTCGGGTCAATATTGGCTGAGTGCGGAGCCTGGATGTTTTCCAGCACCTGCACCGGGGCCAGTGCGAGGCCTTTTTCATCCAGCGGATGAATGCTGACATTGTTAAAGCTGTAGGACGCGGAGAACACAAAACGCCCCTGAAGGTCTATACCCAGATGCGTCGGACTGCCCGGCAGAGGTGCCATCGCGGCTTCTTCCAGTTTACCTTCATGGTCGATGCGGTAGGTCAGCACGCCGAACTCAGGACGTACGCCGACGTAAAGACGATGACCATCGGGATGAATCACCATCGGCTGAACCTGTCCCGGAACGTCCACCGTTTGCAGCAGGCTCAGTTCACCATTGTCTGCCAGACGAAAAGCGTGGATTTGCTGGCTCTCAGGGCTGGCAATGTAGACAACTTGCTTCATCACATCTCCTTATTAAGACTGAATGAGTCGTTATGTTTTTTACAGCGTAGCTCAGGTTAGCACGATACGACGGCACCTTTAGTGCCGGATACCCGGTTTAATTAGCAGGCTAAAAAAGGTAATATGGCGATAATTTCCCCTTATTCCCCCTCACTTACGATGGACTGCTCATGACTTATCGCATTATTGCGCTCGATCTCGACGGGACGCTGCTGGACCGCCAAAAACGTATCCTTCCAGAATCCCTTGCCGCACTGGCCGATGCCCGTGCACAGGGAATCAAAGTGGTCGTCGTGACCGGACGCCATCATGTCGCTATCCATCCGTTTTATCAGGCATTGCAGCTCGATACACCTGCTATCTGCTGTAACGGCACCTATTTGTATGATTATCAGGCACGTAAGGTCTTAACTTCTGATCCGCTGGATCCGGTCAAAGCAAAAAAAGTGGTCGACTTGCTGGAATATCACGGCATCCACGGTCTGTTGTATGTCGATGACGCCATGCTGTATCAGCAACCGAGCGGCCACGTCAGCCGGTCCATTGCCTGGGGGCAAACCCTGCCGGAACATCAGCGCCCAAACATTATTCAGGTGAACAGTCTTCGCGAGGCCGCTGATGATGCGCAGTCGATCTGGAAATTCGCCACCTCACATCAGGATCTCGATGCCCTGCATACGTTTGCCTCGCAGGTTGAAAACGAGCTGGGTCTGGCCTGCGAATGGTCATGGCATGATCAGGTGGATGTGGCGAAAGGAGGCAACAGCAAAGGTCGCCGCTTGCAGGAATGGGTCGAATCGCAGGGTATGAGCATGCAGGATGTGGTGGCGTTCGGTGATAACTACAACGACCTGAGCATGCTGGAAAATGTCGGTCTGGGCGTGGCGATGGGCAATGCAGCAGATGCTATCAAAGAACGTGCCGCGCTGGTGATTGGCGATCACGAAACACCCGGCATCGCTGAGGTTATCCGCAATAAAGTACTGAACTAACCTTTAACGACACACCTTCCTCTTTCACAGAGGAAGGTGTTTTTTTTATGCAGGATAATCAGTCGCTTTTCAGCGTCTTATTCCTGACCGGCCGGACGGCGCGGGTAATTAATTGCTTATTCTCGTCGAAGTACCGGCTGGGCCAGATCACCGACGGATGGATATCCAGAGCCTGAGCAATGATCAGTTCCCCTTTCGGCCACGGACGCGCCAGCGCATTGGCCAGTGTGGATGAGCCTAAACCGGCTTGACGCGAGACCGCCGCCAGTGAGGATTTTTTCTTACGTAATGCAGCAATGATATCTGCCGGATGCCAGTCATTTTCCATTTTTATCCCTCTTCCTTATGTTGTTTGTTCAACTATCTGAATTGTGAATTACACTGACATATAACGATGTCCAGTAACTCTAAACAACAATAATGTTAAGTGATGCTAAACATAACGTCAATACAGTTTCTATGGTTATTGATAATGATCCCACATCGACTGAAATCCGCACGGACAAAAGCCAGACTTACGCAGGAAAAATTGGGTGTTTTAGCCGGAATAGATGAGAGCACTGCGCGTTCGCGGGTGTCGCAATATGAAAACGGCACGTACAGCCCGAACTTCGACACCATGTGTCATTTCGCCCGGGTGCTTAACGTGCCGGAATGCTATTTCTATATTATTGATGACGCGTTTGCCGAAGAGGTTCTGGTGCTTTACGCCGCCTTTAACCCGTCAGAAAAGTAAGACGCAATACGATTAACGACTGACCGACACACTTTTGATCTGCGCATACAACCACTGGCCTGCGCGGATCATCAGTTCGTCCCGCGCCCACGGCGAGATCCGCGCCCAGATGATGTGATCGGCCATCGCCAGTTTGACCTCCACCTGATTCCCCAGATCCAGACATTCGAGCACTTTCGCTGGCAGAATATTGCGGATACTGCTGTTGTTAGCCGTCGGTTGCAGCACCAGCGAAACGTCCGTGGAATTCACGCGAATGCGCAACGCCGTGCCGGGCGCCTCTTCGACTTTACTGATCCATAAACGCTGATCGCCAATGGCCAGTGCGGTCATTTCATAGCGCGGATGATGTTCCAGTACGCTGACATTCAGCACGCTGCTTTGCTCTTC
>NZ_JYDF01000180.1:0-6639 GCF_003263525.1 Rahnella sp. NRRL B-41462
CTTCGCAGGGGGAGGAGTAGCACAAGTTATCAAACCCTTGATTAATAAGGATAGGGTATGTCAGAGCAGTTCCTCTATTTCATTCAGCAGATGTTCAACGGTGTCACGTTGGGCAGTACTTATGCGCTGATCGCCATTGGTTACACCATGGTTTACGGCATTATCGGCATGATCAACTTCGCCCACGGCGAGGTGTATATGATCGGCAGTTATGTCTCCTTTATTGTTATCGCCGCCCTGATGATGATGGGTATCGACGCCAGCTGGTTGCTGATCGGTGCCGGTTTTATCGCCGCGATTGTAATTTCCAGTGCCTATGGCTGGAGTATTGAACGCGTGGCGTATAAGCCGGTGCGTAACTCCAAGCGGTTGATTGCACTGATTTCTGCCATCGGGATGTCAATTTTTCTGCAAAACTACGTCAGCCTCACGCAGGGCTCACGCGATCTCGCCTTACCGAGTCTGGTGACCGGCCAGTGGAAACTGGGTGAAACCAACGGCTTTGCGGCGACCATCAGCACCATGCAGCTGATTATCTGGGTCGTCACGTTTGTCGCGATGCTGGCGCTGACGCTGTTCATCCGTTATTCGCGTATGGGTCGCGCCTGTCGTGCCTGCGCCGAAGACCTCAAAATGGCCAGCCTGCTGGGGATCAGCACTGACCGCGTGATTTCGCTAACCTTCGTCATTGGCGCGTTAATGGCGGCCGTAGCGGGCGTTCTGCTCGGTCAGTTCTACGGCGTAATCAATCCGTATATCGGCTTCATGGCCGGTATGAAAGCTTTCACCGCCGCGGTTCTTGGTGGGATCGGCAGTATTCCGGGGGCGATGATCGGCGGCCTGATTCTGGGCGTGGCTGAAGCGCTGACCTCAGCGTATCTGAGCACCGAATACAAAGACGTGGTTTCCTTTGCACTGCTGATCGTCGTGTTGCTGGTGCTGCCGACCGGTATTCTGGGTCGTCCGGAGGTTGAGAAAGTATGAAGCGCCTGAATCTGTTAAATGCGCTGGTCTCCGCTTTCGTCCTGCTGGTGCTGGCCGCATTCATCATGGGATTGCAGCTGAGCCTCGACGGCACAAAACTGGTGGTCAACGGCGCCGGTGAAGTGCGCTGGACGTGGATTGCCATCGGCTGCGCCATCGTGTTCGTATTCCAGCTATTCCGCCCGATGGTCAGCAGCGGCCTGAAAAAGGTCTCGGGTCCGGGCTGGGTTTTGCCGAGCTTTGATGGCTCGACGCCGAAACAAAAACTGCTGGCGCTGGTGCTGATTATCGCCGCTATCGCCTGGCCGTTTATCGTCTCGCGCGGCACGGTGGATATCGCCACGCTGACGCTCATCTACATAATGCTCGGCCTCGGTCTGAACGTGGTGGTCGGATTGTCCGGCCTGCTGGTGCTGGGTTACGGCGGCTTTTATGCCATCGGCGCTTACACCTACGCGCTGCTCAATCACTATTACGGCATCGGATTCTGGGAGGCCTTACCGCTGGCCGGTCTGGTATCGGCGGCGTTTGGTTTCCTGCTTGGCTTCCCGGTTCTGCGGCTGCGCGGTGACTATCTGGCGATTGTGACGCTGGGCTTTGGGGAAATCGTCCGCATCCTGCTGCTCAATAATACCGAACTGACCGGCGGACCGAACGGCATCAGCCAGATCCCGAAACCCACGCTGTTCGGGCTGGAATTCAGCCGGACACCGCGCGACGGCGGCTGGGATACCTTCAGCAACTTCTTTAATGTTACGTATGATCCCAGCGACCGCATTATTTTCCTGTACATGGTGGCGCTGTTGCTGGTGCTCGCCACATTGTTCATCATCAACCGTTTGCTACGTATGCCGCTCGGCCGTGCATGGGAAGCCTTGCGTGAAGATGAAATTGCCTGCCGTTCACTGGGCCTGAACCCGACCCGCATCAAACTGACCGCGTTCACCATCAGCGCTGCGTTTGCTGGTTTTGCCGGTACGCTGTTTGCGGCGCGTCAGGGCTTTGTCAGCCCGGAATCCTTCACCTTTGCGGAATCCGCTTTCGTGCTGGCTATCGTCGTGCTCGGCGGGATGGGCTCGCAGTTTGCAGTCATTCTGGCGGCTATTTTGCTGGTGGTTTCCCGCGAACTGATGCGTGATCTCAACGAGTACAGCATGTTACTGCTCGGCGCATTAATGGTGCTGATGATGATCTGGCGTCCGCAGGGATTACTGCCGATGAAGCGCCCGCAACTGAAACTGAAGCTGTCTAAGCAACAAATCGCGGATCAGGGGGAAAAGGCATGAGTACGCAACCTCTGTTAGCGGTTGAAGGGTTGATGATGCGTTTTGGCGGCCTGCTGGCGGTCAACAATGTGGCGCTGAACCTCAATCAGGGCGAAATTGTTTCGCTGATCGGCCCGAACGGTGCCGGTAAAACCACGGTATTTAACTGCCTGACCGGTTTCTACAAACCGAGCGGCGGCACCATTAAACTGCGTGATCAGCATCTGGAAGGTTTACCGGGGCAGAAAATTGCCCGCATGGGCGTGGTACGTACTTTCCAGCACGTGCGTCTGTTCCGTGAAATGACGGTGATCGAAAACCTGCTGGTCGCGCAGCATCAGCACCTGAAAAGCGGCGTGCTGGCTGGGCTGTTCAAAACGCCGGGCTTCCGTCGCGCTGAAGCCGATGCTTTGGATCGCGCTGCTGACTGGCTGGAACGTGTCGGATTGCTCGAGCTGGCAAACCGTCAGGCGGGTAATCTGGCTTACGGCCAGCAACGCCGTCTGGAAATTGTCCGCTGCATGGTGACGCGTCCTGAAATCCTGATGCTCGACGAACCGGCTGCCGGTCTTAACCCGCGTGAAACCGAAGAGCTGAACCAGCTGATTGCCGAATTGCGTAACCAGCACAACGTGTCTGTTCTGCTGATTGAGCACGACATGAAACTCGTAATGGGTATTTCCGACCGCATCTACGTAGTGAATCAGGGCACGCCGCTGGCACAAGGCACACCGGCTGAAATTCGTAATAATCCTGACGTGATCCGCGCCTATTTAGGCGAAGGTTAATGGGCGAAGGCTAAGGGACAGAACAAGATGTTGTCATTTAATCAGGTATCCGCCCATTACGGCAAAATTCAGGCGCTGCATGAAGTCAGCCTGAGTATTAATAAAGGGGAAATCGTCACGCTGATCGGCGCGAACGGCGCGGGTAAAACCACACTACTTGGCAGTTTATGTGGCGAACCACGTGCGACGAATGGCTCGATTATTTTCGAAGGGAAAGACATCACGCAGTGGCAGACCGCCAAAATCATGCGTGGCGATATCGCGATTGTGCCGGAAGGCCGCCGCGTGTTCTCACGCATGACGGTGGAAGAGAATCTGGCGATGGGCGGTTTCTTTGCCACACGCGATCAGTATCAGGAACGGCTGGAGCGCGTGTTTACGTTGTTCCCGCGCCTGAAAGAGCGTCGTGTGCAGCGGTCAGGCACCATGTCCGGCGGTGAGCAACAGATGCTGGCGATTGGCCGTGCGCTGATGAGCCAGCCACGTTTGCTGCTGCTCGATGAGCCGTCGCTGGGGCTGGCACCCATCATCATCCAGCAGATTTTCGACACTATCCAGCAATTGCGCGAAGAAGGAATGACCATCTTCCTGGTCGAGCAAAACGCCAATCAGGCGCTGAAACTCGCTGATCGTGGTTACGTTCTGGAGAATGGCCATGTGGTGCTGGAAGATACCGGTGCGGCATTGCTGGCGAACGAAGCGGTGCGTGCGGCCTATCTTGGCGCATAAATTGGCATCGGATTTTAAAAATCTGTGTTAAATCTAACAAACCGCACGGCAAGCGCTTTGCGGTTTTTATTTTGTCTATAAATTAACATCTCTTACATTCGTATAACTTTGCACATCATCAGGAACATGTCATGAACACAGAAGGTTTACTCGCCGCCCGTATGGTCAGGCTTAAAAGTTCAGCCATCCGGGAATTGCTGAAACATAGCAAGATGGAAGGCGTTATTTCGCTGGCGGGTGGTATTCCTTCTTCGGCGCTTTTTGATTTCGACGGCCTGCGTGAAGCCACACATCTGGCCATTACTGAACAGCCGGAACATGCGTTCCAGTATGGTCTGACTGAAGGCAGTTATACGCTGCGTGAGCGTATTGCTGAGCTTTGTCAGGAGCGTGGTGTGGTTGCGCAGCCTGAAGATATCGTGGTCACTGCAGGCTCCCAGCAGGCGCTGGATCTGGTGATGCGCGCCGTGGTGAACCCCGATGATGTTTTCGTGGTGGAGCGCCCGACCTATCTGGCGGCGTTACAGACCCTGGAACTGGCCGAAGCTAAACTGCTGTCCGTCGGTTCTGATGGCGACGGCATGATTGTTGATGAGCTGGCGGAACGCCTAAAAACGCAGAAGATTAAAGGCGTGTATCTGGTGCCAACGTTCGGAAACCCGAGCGGCGTAACCCTGAGCCGTGCCCGTCGTGAGCAACTGGTGAAACTGGCAGCACAGCACGAATTCCTGATTGTAGAAGATGACCCGTACGGCGAACTGCGTTTCACCGACGAACGCCAGCCGACGCTGTTTGAGCTGTCGAAAGCGATGTTTGGTCACGCGGATAACATCATCTATACCTCAACGTTTTCCAAAATTCTGGCGCCGGGCCTGCGTCTGGGCTGGGTCATTATGCCAGACTGGTTGCTGCATAAAGTCGCCATCATCAAACAGGCCGCAGATCTGCATGCCAGCGCGCTGTCGCAGACCATTGCGGAATATTATCTCGGTCTGGGTCGTCTGCCGAAGCAGATCGAAACCATCCGTGCGGCGTATAAAAATAAATGCCAGATCATGGCCGGACTGCTGGAACGCGAGCTGGGCGATGTGCTGACGTTTGAATATCCGAAAGGCGGCATGTTCCTGTGGGCGCGTTTCCGCGAGCCGCGTAACTGCGCTGACTGGATGAAAAAGACGCTGGAGCAGGGCGTGGTGTTTGTCCCGGGGGAATTCTTCTATGCCGATAATCCGGATCACTCGACCTTCCGTCTGTCATTCGCCACCGCGACCGAAGAGCAAATGCACGAGGCAGTCGCCCGTTTGAAACGCGCCCTGTAATCCCTCTTTTTTCGTATTCCCTGAGGCGCATTGTTAACCCGATGCGCCTTATTTTTTGCCATCTGTCCGTCACCTGCATTTAACGCTGCTGTAACTTCATTGTCATTTAACGGTTATTTTTCTGTCACTTAACCGTGTCATTTTACCTCCCGACTCTACCCGGCTTACTTCAGGCTGCACTTGCAGCACACCAGCAGAATTCAGGAGACAGGCATGTTCATCAACCTCAAAAAAACGGTCATTGGCACCGCGCTGACGCTGGCTTTCAGCGCCAATGCTTTCGCTGTGACAGAAATCCCTTTCTGGCACTCTATGGACGGCGAGTTAGGCAAAGAAGTGAACTCGCTGGCGGACCGTTTTAACCAGACGCACCCTGATGTCAAAATCATGCCTGTCTACAAAGGCAAATACGATGAAAGCCTGGCGGCCGGTATTGCCGCGTACCGCACCGGTAATGCGCCGGCGATTTTGCAGGTTTACGAAGTGGGCACCGCGACCATGATGGCCAGCAAAGCCATCAAACCGGTTTACGAAGTGTTCAGCGATGCGGGCATTAAAGAAGACGTTTCCCAGTTCGTGCCGACCGTTTCCGGTTATTACTCCGATTCCAAAGGCCGTCTGCTGTCTCAGCCTTTCAACAGCTCCACGCCGGTGCTGTATTACAACAAAGATGCCTTTAAGAAAGCCGGTCTGAACCCGGATCAGCCGCCGAAAACCTGGCAGGATATGGCTGCGTACACCGAGAAATTGCGTGAAGCGGGCATGAAATGTGGTTACGCCAGCGGCTGGCAGGGTTGGATCCAGATTGAGAACTTCAGTGCCTGGCACGGTCTGCCAATCGCCACCAAAAACAACGGCTTCGATGGCACCGATGCGGTTCTGGAATTCAACAAACCAGAGCAAATCAAACACATCCAGATGCTTGAAGATATGAACAAGAAAGGTGATTTCACCTATTTTGGTCGTAAAGACGAATCCACCGCCAAGTTCTATAACGGCGATTGTGCGATGACTACCGCGTCTTCCGGTTCACTGGCTGACATCCGTCAGTATTCTAAATTCAACTACGGCGTAGGCATGATGCCTTACGACGCAGACATCAAAGGCGCACCACAAAACGCCATCATCGGCGGTGCAAGCCTGTGGGTGATGAACGGCAAAGACAAAGACACCTACAAAGGCGTTGCCGAATTCCTGCAATTCCTGACCACGCCGGAAATCGCAGCCGAATGGCATCAGAAAACCGGTTATCTGCCGGTGACGACTGCCGCGTATGAGCTGACCAGGAAAGAAGGCTTCTACGAGAAGAACCCGGGTTCTGACGTCGCCACCCGCCAGATGCTGAACAAGCCACCGTTGCCGTTCACCAAAGGTCTGCGTCTGGGCAACATGCCTCAGATCCGTACCATCCTGGATGAAGAACTGGAAAGCGTGTGGAGCGGCAAGAAAACGGCCAAAGAAGCGTTAGACACTGCAGTACAGCGCGGGAACTTACTGTTACGTCGCTTCGAAGCTTCTACTAAGTAATCCAGTTTTGCTCCCTCCCCTGCGAAG
>NZ_JYDF01000181.1:0-2274 GCF_003263525.1 Rahnella sp. NRRL B-41462
GGCCATGTTCCGGCCGTGATGGTTTGTTGTGAAAAAGAAAGACCTGACATCGATGACCAGGCAGAGAAAGACGAGTAAAAGCCAGGAGAGGAAGAGACAGTAAGGGAAGAGAGAGACAACCCCCCGACACATAGCTGAGAAGAGGGGCGGCGCAGCCGCCCAGTCACTCAGCATTGGGCGGGCATAGCCCGCCGGGGCATTTGAAAGGGCGACACAAAAACAGGGGCAGAGCGTGATCCGCCCCGCCCCTCTTATCAGCACACCCTGATTTCAGGGTTATAGATGACTTTGTAATCGGTGTGTCTGTCGCCTTGATGGAAAACGTCCAGCCGGACAACGTTGTTCGCCGCGTGGTTCATGACCATCACCTGTTCAACGGCAACATGCAGCGCCTGCCCCTCAGTCAGCGGAAACCACAGATTGGCATCAGTACCTGACAGCGTTGGATGTGAAACAAAATGAAAGCCGGTGCCGGTGTCAAGCTCGGCTACGATCAGCATAACGTGTGGACGCACGGACGTCCTAGACTCAATATCGCAGAAGTTTTCGGTCATGATTTGCCCCTCATGGCTTTATGCGTGTCTCCATACTCGTGCGCACAAACAGTATGTTTGCTCATACTGTTTTACCCGTATCACGAAGGCTTGCGCTAAATACGAACGCGTTATTCGTGACCTCAATCGTCAGATCCGCCGCACCTGTTATCAAAACATCCAGCATTTCAGGCTCTAACTTTATGCTTTCCCATACGTCACCGCTGCCGCCTGATGCGTTGTCAACGGCATCAAACATTTCGCCCGCGTCGTCCCAGTCGTCGGGGTCGAATCCTTCGGCATAGGAAATATTACGCCGATCGTGCACGAACGTGGCCTTTTCAGCGGTCAGATAAATGCCCTCATCGGCAATAAACCACAGCTTGCAGCCATTCTTTTTAACGTCAGCCATCACCGGTGCCAGCTTCTCAGCCTTAAACCACAGTTTGTTACTCATCGTCTACCCCATAAAGTCTTGGAATTGCCGCCCCGCAGGGGCGGCAAGGTCATCAGGCGTAAGCCCGTTTCAGTTCCAGTGTGCGCAGCACCTGTCCGAGTTCACTGGCTCGCATTGCGGGCACCCTGACGGACTGGCGTTTGCGCTGACATTTGGCGATGTGACGCCCCAGCGCCTTAAACGGCACGGAGATGTCCTGACTTTTCAGCGGTTCGCGCACAAGGCGCGGATGCTTTTTTGCCGTCTCAGACTTTACAAACGGCACGGGGGATGCAATTATCTGTGCTTCAGTATTCATGGCATGAACTCCAATCGAGTATTGATAGCCGGTCTGGCTTTTGCGGGACAAACCGGCATGACAAGGCAGACGAAAGTCTGCTTTTTTCATTTCTGCACTACGGTTTTTTTGCTTAACACCTCCTTAATACGTCGCACTATTTCGGCATGGCTCAGGGTGCATTCATCGCATAGCTGGAAATACCGGCCTTCGACTTTCGCGTAAATGTCCGTCACGCTGCCGCACATCATTTCGGCAAACTTGAATGATTCGCTGTCCCGATCGCCCTGCCAGTCCAGCGGCGGTAACGTCCCCAGCACGTCCATATATCTGTGCAGGTCGATTTCCACCGGCGCGGTCACATAAGATTTTGCCCGCGCCTCCCAGTAAGCGGCCTCCGCTGCTGCGTTCCATTCGAACCGACTTACTCCCGCGCTGCCGGTGGTGATTTCAGGTGCATACATGATGTTTTTCCTTGATTTTTATGACGGGAGGATCCCGCCATTCTCACTACACTTCTGTTGAACCAACCCACGAAGCCCCTAAATAGGCTTCTGAGCCTTCGCCGCTATCATCAGGCTGAACAGTGGTTAACTGGTCATGCGTCCAGCCGTCCTGTGGTGCTTTCTGTCGCAATATCTCAACGCCTCCGAGCGTCCTGATAATCAGGGGTTCGTGCCGAACCGGCGTTAAAATATCCGGCTCCCCTTCTCTCTGGTCGGTGATGTAGGTGATCATTGTTTTTCCTTATTCCTGCTCTGCTGCAATCTCAGCCATTACTTCACGGTAAGCCGCCTGACTGCGGTCTTCTTCCGCCCACGAAAGCGTGATCCCTCTGCGGTCTGCCACACCGATAAATACCGGACGGTCTTTCATCGGCAGACGAGAAAGATGATTTAACGCACTGCTGATCAGGCGGGATTCGTAAATCTCGAAATACAGACCGCATCCGTTGCTCGCCTGAGCCTCCAGACGGGAAATCACCACGTCGGCGCGGATCACATCGA
>NZ_JYDF01000182.1:0-2326 GCF_003263525.1 Rahnella sp. NRRL B-41462
AAGCATCTACGGCACCACCAGCAACAGCGAACGTAAAGACAGTCATTTCAACAGCCGCGCTTCCCTGCTGTACGCCTTTGACAGCGGCATTTCACCGTACGTCAGCTACAGCCAGGCGATGACGCCATCTGCCCTGCCAGGCGCTGACGGCACGCTGCTGAAACCGATGCAGAGTGAGCAATACGAAGCCGGGATCAAATACCAGCCGGTCGGCACTTCCGATATGTACACCGCGGCGCTGTATGATCTGACGCAAAAAGACGTGGGTAACCGCGTGGTAGTCGGCAGCTACTACGAGCCGGCAGGTAAAATCCGCTCACAGGGTCTTGAGCTGGAAGCTAAGAAACAGGTTACCGAACGCTTTAACGTGATGGCCGGTTACACCTACAACAAAGTGCGTATCCGTGATGCGGCTGAGAACAACGGCAACACGCCGTATGTGACGCCAAAACAAATGGCTTCCATCTGGGGTCAGTACAACACGCCGATTGGTGTGGATATGGGTGCAGGTGTGCGTTACATCGGCACACAATGGGCGGATAACGAAAACACCCGCCACATGCCTTCTGCCACGCTGGTTGATGCGTCACTGCGTATGAATCTGGTGCAGTTCAATCCGCAACTGAAAGGCGCGTATGTGCAGCTGAATGCTAACAACCTGTTCGACAAGAAATATGTCGCAGCCTGTTACGGCACCAGCTACTGCTACTGGGGTCAGGAACGTACCGTGGTTGCTACGGTAGGGTATGATTTTTGATAGATTTTTCAGCGCCTCCCCCTGAAAAGGGGGAGGTCTGTGAATCGCCCGGATACGGTTTATTCTTCTGCAAGATCCAGCCGCGCCTTCAGCGCTTTCTTCGCACTTTCCAGCAACGCATCTGAAACTTCACGATCAGGCTCACAACGTGCCAGCGACAAACTGCCCATCAGTTCCGCACTGACCGATATCGCCTGCGTTTGCGGGTCGTCCACGCCCATTTCTGTCAGCTGGCGGATAATCATCCCACGGATACGTTCGATGCCGCGCGCGAACTCTGCCTGACAGGGCGCTGACAAGCGTGGCGTTTCAGAGGCCAGCGCCGACACCGGACAGCCCTGCGCCCGGTTATCGCGGTGCCCGGGCGACAGGTAGAAATCGATATACCCTGCCAGTTGCTGCTGCGCCGTCAGCCCCTGATTTTCTTTATCCCAGCGGACCATAACCTGATTAAACATCTGCCCGATGGCGGCCTCAATCAGTGCCTCTTTTGAGGCAAAGTGCGCATAAAACCCACCGTGCGTCAGGCCAGCTTTGCTCATTACACCTGCCACGCTGACCTGCAACGGCCCTTTGGTACGGATGTCTTTCGCCGCCTCCTTCAGGATCGCTCGCGGATTTTAGGTTTATGTTCACTCTCATAGCGCATAATAACACCCTGATAATCAGAAAATTGCTGTCATAGCTTACCTGACCGCATCGGTTAACGAAACGCGCGCATCCACGGATAATCCGGGGCGCAGCGCCGCTAAATCTGGCTGACCAGCGTCAAGCCGGATCCGCACCGGCACCCGCTGAACAATTTTGGTGAAATTACCCGTGCCCGGCTCAAATGGCAGCAATGCAAACGTCGAACCTGATCCCGGCGCAAGGCTGTCGACTTCACCGCGAAACGTCACGCCCGGCAGCGCATCCACATGCACGTCCGCACGTTGTCCCGGCTGCATTCTGCCGGTCTGTGTTTCTTTGAAGTTGGCCGTCACATAAATGCCCTGTTCAGGTACCAGCGTCATCAGCCGCTGACCGGGTGTAACGTAATCGCCAACCTGTACCTGTCGGTTTCCCGCTATGCCATCGATGGCAGCAACAATAGTGGTGTGATTGAGATCCTGCTGTGCCAGCGCTTGTGCCGCCTGCGCTTTCACCACAGCGGCCTTCGCCAGTGCCAGCGCCGCCTGAATTTCTGCCCGCCGGGCGTGTGTCACCGCCGCCTGATTTTGGGCAACATCCAGCATCGCCGCGGCGTGCGCCGAGGTTTGTTCTGCCGTCACCGCCACCGTTTTATACCGGTCGGCATCATTACGGGATGTGGCACCGCTGACCGCCAGCGACTGATAACGCTGCTGCTCGGCTTCAGCATGTTGCTGTTCCGCACGCGACGAACGGATCGCCGTGCGCGCGGCTTCGATTTGGGTGAGTGCCAGTTGTTCCTGCGCCTGCTGGCTCAGCAACGCCGCTTCCTGTTGCGTTACCTGCGCGCGGGCATCTTCAAGTTCTCCCTGCGCAGACGCCAGACGAGCCGTAAACTCTTCGCTGTCGATCAGCACCAGTTTATCGCCGGCATGTACC
>NZ_JYDF01000183.1:0-5793 GCF_003263525.1 Rahnella sp. NRRL B-41462
TTGGTTGGAAAGCTCTACGCTTGGTTCATCAATCCAGCCAATGATATCTTTTGGCGCGCCGGCAGCGATGGCCGCTTGCAGAACGATATCCGCAGCCTTGTTCGTTGCATTCTTGGCACGTGGATGTGGAGAGAAGATAATACCGTTACGGGTTTTCAGGCTGATAAGCGCCTTGAAAATTGCAGTAGAAGTTGGGTTGGTAGTCGGGACAATACCGCAAATCAGACCAATTGGCTCAGCGATAGTGATGGTACCGAAGGTGTCATCCTGGCCCAGGATGCCACAAGTTTTTTCATCTTTGTAGGCATTGTAGATATATTCAGAGGCGAAGTGGTTTTTAATCACTTTGTCTTCGACGATACCCATTCCGGATTCTTCAACAGCCAGTTTTGCCAGCAGAATTCGAGAATCGGCAGCAGCCAGGGCGGCGGCAGCGAAAATCTTATCGACTTGCTCTTGACTGAAGTTGGCATATTCGCGCTGTGCCTTCTTGACCCGAGCAACGAGTGCGTTTAGTTCAGCGACATTTGTTACAGCCATAATGCTCTCCTGATAAAGTTAAACTCTTTTAGTAAATAATCCGCCAAAGACTAGTATAGACCTGCTATCAGTCACCGTGAGAAACTAATTAAATCTAAGATTCTCAATGTGTTGTCTTTGTCTCTTTATTTGCTCAAAGAGCTTTCAGTTGTGAAGCACCGGGTAAAGCAGATGACGTTAAATAAATCACCTTCATCACTGGACGTTTTATCTTTCATGTAACGCTGAGTGACTATGTACTGAGATTACCTATTTGTAGGCAGCGTCAATTTGATCTGGATCACTAAATACTGATGCTGACACCTTTCAGCAACTTGATATTGAGAATGGTTATCAAATTCTCCCTTGGATAATACAGTTTTGTATCTAAAGTTATCAATAAAAAATCTGTTTTTTAACAAAAGTTGTATTCACTGCCTTTGTTCGGAAATCTGGTGATAAAAACTATGAAACGACGTGGCGCCTTTACGGGGATTCCAGTACATTAGCGCCCATCAAAACCTTCATCTACTGGCATAGTTATGCGGAGTTCTGCGTGAGCCAATCTTTATTAGATTTTTCAGGGTATATCAAGTTTTTCGTCGGGCTGTTTGCGCTGGTCAACCCTGTGGGGATCTTGCCAGTCTTCATCAGCATGACAAGCTATCAGGCGGCAGCGGGGCGTAATAAAACCAATATGACGGCAAACCTGTCGGTTGCCATTATATTGTCGACTGCACTTTTCCTGGGCGATGCCATTTTACATCTGTTTGGTATATCTATTGATTCATTCCGAATTGCGGGTGGGATCCTGGTGGTGACTATTGCGATGTCTATGATCAGCGGGAAACTGGGCGAGGACAAACAGAACAAGCAGGAAAAATCAGAAACAGCGATACGTGAAAATGTCGGGGTGGTTCCGCTTGCGCTACCTCTGATGGCCGGACCGGGCGCAATCAGTTCAACGATTGTATGGAGTTCACGCTATCACAGTTGGCCGAATCTGCTGGGACTGACACTTGCGATTATCTTCTTTGCATTTTGTTGCTGGTTACTGTTCAGAGCGGCACCATTGCTGGTGCGATTACTGGGGCAAACCGGGATTAACGTGATTACGCGTATCATGGGGCTTTTGCTGATGTCTCTGGGTATCGAATTTATTGTGACAGGGATTAAAGCTATTTTCCCTGGCCTGCTCTAACCTGCTGGTCACTGAATTATCACGGAAACACGGGTGGGTTTTCGTGATAATTATTACCTTTCCTTATAATGCGATGCATTAATATAGTGCAGCTAATGACTTAATTAAGCGCGTTTGCACCTAAATGTGGCGTAAAGCCACGTCTCATTCTTCTTTTCGAACCAAGTCTTCATTTCTTCTAATAAACTTAGCGAATTTTTAGCTAAATACGCATCTTTACTGCCCGTTTTGACGCTAATTTATCCACATCATTCTGTAAGGCTTGTGCATGCTGTATCGAGATGTTATTAGTGTTAACACCGCAGTTAACAGGTGTTTATCCTTGAAAACATCTTAATGTTAACGGATTGTGTCAGGCGAGTTCTTATGCAATCAGTGACGTTAATTTTGCGCTAAAAATTATCGTAAAAATGCCAATAAACAATGAGTTAAACAAGGTTTCCAAATGTTTCCTTGTGGATGGCTCATCGGGCTTGTAACCAGTAAAAGAGAATTGCGTAACAAATTTGCAAAATTTATTGGCGCCTGTATCAGGCTTCTGATAATTTTCAAATCGCCTTCAAAAATGGAATTTTGTTAAGCGGGATGCTCTGAGTGAGAACGAATCTTGCTAGAGACAGAAAGATTGAAGCCATTTTATTTGTTTTTGGAGAGTATCGTGTCGCAATGCGTACCACAAAATTATCCTCATCCGCTTTCTGCGAAAAGAAAGCCGGGCATTGTGCTGGCGACATTACATAGTCTTTTGTTGAGTCTGCCGGTTCAGCAAAACAAACCTTCATCTCTTCTTCTCATTAATTGAATTCAGGCGCTTAACTGCGAAGGGCTTTCTATCGCCGTCAGGCGAATAAGAAAATAATATTGTTAAGGTTAGGAATAACAGTATGTGATTACCTGGTGTGACGCAGAACCTTGTTTTGTTGTGCACGGGGTAAATCAAATGGGGTGGGATCATCCTTAACGATCCCGGAAACAACATGGCGAACAACAGCCTGACGTTTCCAACGTTATTGAGTAATACATGCAGTAATAGGGGACAGCCATCTGCGGGTGGTAACTACATGGGGGCCTTTCTTGAGCAATTCGTTCCTGCTTTTGAAACCCATTGACCCAGCAAGGGTTTATCTTGCACCCGGGCGTGCAAGTTCATAATAAAAACTGGAGTTGAATAAAAATGACCAACATCACAAAAAAAAAATCTGCTCGCTGCCTGCATTCTGGCTGCAGTAGGATCTGTTTCAATCAATAATGCATTCGCAGCCAACGTGCCAGCAGGCGTGACTCTGGCCGCCAAACAAGAGCTGGTGCGCAACAACGGTTCTGAAGTTCAGTCTCTCGACCCGCATAAAGTCGAAGGCGTGCCGGAATCTAACGTTATCCGTGATTTGCTGGAAGGTCTGGTAAATACCGATAGCAAAGACGGCAGCGTCATTCCTGGTGTAGCCACCAGTTGGGAAAACAAAGATTTTAAAGTCTGGACCTTCCACCTGCGCCCGGAAGCTAAATGGTCTAACGGCGACCCTGTAACAGCCGAAGATTTTGTCTACAGCTGGCAGCGTCTGGCGGATCCGAAAACTGCGTCTCCGTATGAAAGCTATCTGCAATACGGTCATATCGAAAACATTGACGACATCATCAGCGGTAAGAAAAGCCCTGATACTCTGGGTGTGAAAGCGATTGACGACCATACCCTGCAAGTCACTCTGACCGAGCCTGTTCCCTATTTCGTCAAAATGCTGTCTCACACCGCGATGAAGCCGGTAAACAAAAGTGTTGTTGAGAAATTTGGCGACAAATGGACTCAGCCAGAAAACTACGTGAGCAACGGTGCATACAAACTGAAAACCTGGACCGTTAACGAACGTATTGTTCTGGAGCGTAGCCCGACTTACTGGGATAACGCGAAAACCGTTATTAATCAGGTCACTTACCTGCCAATCTCCTCTGAAGTGACTGACGTTAACCGCTACCGTAGCGGCGAAATCGACATGACCTATAACAACATGCCGATCGAACTGTTCCAGAAACTGAAAAAAGAAATCCCGACCGAAGTCCACGTTGACCCGTACCTGTGCACTTATTACTACGAAATCAATAACCAGAAAGCACCATTCACTGATTCACGCGTTCGTGAAGCGCTGAAACTGGGCCTGGATCGCGACATCATCGTGAACAAAGTAAAAGCGCAGGGCGATTTGCCAGCTTATGGCTATACCCCTCCTTACACTGATGGTGCAAAACTGACGCCTCCGGCCTGGTTCAAAGAGACTCAGGAACAGCGTAACGAGCAGGCTAAAAAACTGCTGGCTGAAGCGGGTTATACCCCAGCTAAACCACTGACTTTCGACCTGCTGTACAACACGTCTGATCTGCACAAAAAACTGGCTATCGCCGCTGCCGCTATCTGGAAGAAAAACCTGGGTGTTGACGTGAAACTCGTTAACCAGGAGTGGAAAACCTTCCTGGACAGCCGTCATCAGGGCAACTTCGATATCGCCCGTGCTGGCTGGTGCTCCGATTACAACGAACCTTCTTCCTTCCTGAACACCATGCTGTCTGACAGCAGCAACAACACGGCTCACTATAAGAGCCCTGCGTTTGATAAAGACATCGCGGACACGCTGACCGCGAAAACTGACGAAGAACGCGCAGCGCTGTATCAGAAAGCTGAAACCCAGCTCGATAAAGATTCTGCGATTGTGCCTGTCTATTACTACGTGAACGCGCGTCTGGTGAAACCATACGTTGGTGGTTACACCGGTAAAGATCCACAGGACAACGTCTACGTTAAAGACTTATACATCATCAAACACTAATTAATCAGTGTCAGAGCAAGGCATCCCCGAGCTGCCTTGCTCCTTCTTTATTGATGAAGGTAATGTTTTTAGTGCCGGTTTTCGGTGCTGAAGCAAAGAGCCACCACGGCGGCTATCACCCGATAGTCGTCGTGACCAAGCCAAAACTATCAAGCTGTAGTGACAGGCTTAGAAACAGGTACGGGCAATGTTAAAGTTTATTTTACGCCGCTGTCTGGAAGCGATTCCGACGCTATTCATTCTGATCACCATTTCGTTTTTTATGATGCGTCTTGCACCTGGCAGCCCTTTTACGGGGGAGCGTAATCTTCCGCCAGAAGTGATGGCGAACATTGAGGCGAAATATCACCTCAATGACCCAATGTATAAGCAATATTTCCATTATTTAGAACAACTGGCGAAAGGCGATTTTGGCCCGTCGTTCAAATATAAGGACTACACCGTTAATGATCTGGTTGCGGCTTCTTTCCCGGTTTCAGCGAAACTGGGTCTGGCGGCATTTATCATGGCGATTGTGTTTGGCGTCAGTGCGGGCGTTATCGCAGCACTCAACCAGAACACGAAATGGGATTACACGGTGATGGGCGTTGCGATGACGGGGGTGGTCATACCCAGTTTCGTGGTTGCGCCGTTACTGGTGCTGATATTTGCCATCACGCTTAAATGGTTGCCTGGCGGCGGCTGGAATGGCGGTGGTGCCAAATATATGATCCTGCCGATGGTGGCACTGTCACTGGCTTATATCGCCAGTATTGCGCGTATCACCCGCGGTTCAATGATCGAAATTCTGCATTCCAACTTCATCCGTACAGCTCGCGCCAAAGGGTTGCCGCTGCGTCGCATCATTTTGCGCCACGCGCTTAAACCTGCACTGCTGCCGGTATTGTCATACATGGGACCGGCCTTCGTTGGGATTATCACCGGTTCGATGGTCATCGAGAGCATTTTCGGATTGCCGGGCATTGGCCAGCTGTTTGTTAACGGTGCATTAAACCGTGACTACTCACTGGTCTTGAGCCTGACCATTTTAGTGGGCGCATTGACCATATTATTCAATGCGATCGTCGACGTGCTTTATGCCGTCATCGACCCGAAAATCCGTTATTAATGCCGGAGTACGTCAATGATGTTAAGTAAGAAAAATAGCGACGTCGTGGAAAACTTCAGCGAAAAACTCGAAGTTGAAGGCCGCAGTCTGTGGCAGGATGCACGACGTCGTTTTATGCACAACCGTGCCGCGGTCACCAGCCTGATCGT
>NZ_JYDF01000184.1:0-2751 GCF_003263525.1 Rahnella sp. NRRL B-41462
GGCTGGAAATCTTGCCGCTGCGCGGTTCCTTCGTTTCGGGATTGCAGCCTATGGTCTGCAACCTCTCATTCAGCAAGCTTTCTGAATCGCCCGCAGGATCTTAAATTCAAAAAACAAAATTACTCTGTTTTAGAGAGTTCAATGGCGTGCTCAAAATCCAGCTGAACGGAGCGGCTTCGAGACCTGTGGCTCGAAGACCGAGAGAAGGTAGTGCGCAGCACCTGGATTTGCGCCACTCATCAATACAGCAGAACATGTCCCTTGCGCCAGCGGAGCGCGCAGTGAAAAAGCGCGGAGTCCAGAGGCCCGCGCGTTACCGGGTCTCTGGTCGGTGTGGGCCGATGCCCACGGTGTTGACCTTGAATTTGAATTTGAATTTGAATTTGAAGTTAAAAGCCGCCATTGCAGCGGCCTCTGCAATCAAATAAACGATTTCGCCTGCTTCAGCACCACATCACAGGCTTTGGTTTTCACTTTCTCTTTCACCTGCGTCAGCCCGCTCCCCAGATTATTCAGATCCACACTTTGATCTTTACCGGTTTTCAGCAAACCACCCAGACCCTGCTGATAATCCTGGCTTTCAGCACCCGCTGCCGTCTGGATGCCCAGCTTGCTCAGCAACTGATCTTTCACATTCTCAGTGCTGGCTTTGGAAAGTACGTTGTTCTTCACGCAGTACTGCAACACACCTGCGACGTTGTTCGCGCTGGTCGACGTCAGGGCACTGTCGCCGCCACTGAGCAGCGAGGTCAGCGAAGATGTGGTACCGGCAGAACCGGTTTTGCTGCTGGTGCCATTCAGTCCTTCGTTGGCGGCCTGCTGCAGTTGTCCCAGAAGATTATTCGAGGCCTGTGCACCTGCTGAAAGCAAAATACCCGCAGAGGCCAACGCCAGAACAACGGCTTTCAATGTTTTCATGTCTTACTCCATCCATTTCACATAAGTATTGCGGCAAAGCTTGGGCTGAAAGTTTCATTACATCAATAGGAATACCGGACAGAACGTCTTTATTGCGCCACATTTGACGACTTGTTAAGCGCCTGCTGCGCCAGCCAAAGCCCGGCGGCGGTGAAGAAATGCTGCGCCAGCGGCGTTGCCCTGCCCGCTTCGGCGACGACCAGCGCGGCGTGACGACTCATCGGCGTGATATCCAGCGGGCAACGTTTCAGTGCAGGATGCATTTCATCAATCAGATGTCCACGCGGCACCAGCGCACAGCCAATTCCGACAAACACGCCCTGCATCAGCTGGAAAATAGACGTGCTTTCCAGCCGCGGATGCAGCTCAAGTCCGGCCTGGCGGAAGAAATTATCCAGATACCGGCGGAAATAGCGGCTCGGTTCAGACAGACACAACGGCAGCGCGGCAACCTGTTCGGCGGTTATCCGTTCAATGCCCTGTAACTGCGGAAAATGATCCGGGTGATACACCACGTCAACACCGCCGTCATCGAGCGGCACCAATTGGAAGCGCAGCTCATTGAGCGTCGAGAACTCAAAGAAACCGATACCGACATCCACCGAATGGCTGCTCAGCGCTTCAATCAACTGATCAGCACTGACTTCTGCCACGCGGTAATCCAGCCCCGGATGCGCTTCGCTGACCGCCTTAATCAGTTGCGCCAGCGACACGCTGCATTGCGGCATCACGCCGATACGCAAGGTCCCGCTCATGCCCTGTTTCAGCGATTCGACTTCCAGTTTCAGGCCTTCATAGACAGCCACGATTTCCCGCGCCCAGCTCAGCACCCGCAGACCTTCTGCGGTAAAACCTTCGAAGTTATTACCGCGATTGATCAGATTCAGGTCGAGCTCTTTTTCGAGGTTTTTGAGACGCATCGACAGCGTCGGCTGGCTGACAAAGCTGGCTTCCGCCGCCCTGCCAAAATGCCGTTCGCGTTCGAGGTTACAGAGATAGATAAGTTGTTTGATATCCAATTTATTTTCTAATTCAGCCGGTTGTTATGCCTTATCGATTGCTGCTGATTATAAGCCAAAGTCATGATAATGACGCAGCGGATTAAAACCGGCTAAGGCATCCTGACGTTGTTTGCGGGCGCGACGGGCCAGTGCATAGGCCGGATCGCCGTTGAAACCGTGGAATCCGCCCGGATAGATGCTGAATTCCACCGGCACGCCAGCGCGGATTAACCGGCGGGCATGGTCGATGTTTTCATCGAGGAACAAATCAATTGAGCCGACGCCAATCCAGGCCGGTGGTAATCCGCTCAGATCCTCTGCGCGGGCAGCCGCAGCGTAGCAGGAAATATCCGGCAAACCGGCTTCGTGACCGAGGTAGGCGTGCCAGCCGAAACGGTTGTCCTCGCGCGTCCAGGAGAATTCGCCGGTCACCGGATTCGGGTTGGGATCGGTCACAGTGCGGTCGTCGAGCATCGGATACATCAGGTTTTGAAACGCCAGTGTCGGACCGCCCCGGTCGCGGGTCAGCAGCGCCAGAGAGGCCGCCAGCCCGGCACCGGCGCTGTCACCCATCACACCGATATGTGCAGGGTCAATACCCAACGCCTCTGCCTGTGCGGTCATCCAGATCAGCGCGGCATAACAATCTTCCAGCGGGCCGGGGAATGGCGTTTCCGGCGCGAGACGGGTAATCCACCGATACAATGACGCAGTCGTGCTGTGCCGTCGTCGGGCGGGTCAGCGGCATCGACCTGTTCAGGGCTGCCCAGCACATACCGCCACCGTGAATATGCAGAATACCCCATCCGGCCTTTCCGTTCATGCTCGGCGA
>NZ_JYDF01000185.1:0-18064 GCF_003263525.1 Rahnella sp. NRRL B-41462
GCAAATTCAAAACCCTTCTTGTTGCGCAACTAAATACAGTTATAATGCCCCGCACATTTCAATAATAATGAGTGCACACCACTGATCGACACACGCCTTCCCCTGACCGACATTCACCGCCACCTTGATGGCAACATCCGCGCTCAAACCATTCTCGATTTAGGCCGTCAGTTTAACCTGACCTTGCCTGCCAATGAACTTGAAGCCCTGCGCCCGCATGTCCAGGTGATGCATACCGAACCGGATCTGGTGAGTTTTCTGCAGAAACTCGACTGGGGCGTAAAAGTGCTGGGCGATCTTGATGCCTGCCGCCGTATCGCCAAAGAAAACGTTGAAGATGCGGCGCGTGCCGGTCTGCATTATACCGAGCTGCGTTTCTCCCCGTATTACATGGCGATGAACCACAAACTGCCGGTCGCTGGCGTGGTGGAAGCGGTGATTGAAGGGATCCGCGAAGGTCAGCAACATCATGATATCGATGTGCGTCTGATTGGCATTCTGAGCCGTACCTTTGGTGAAGATGCCTGCCAGCAAGAGCTTGAGGGTTTGCTGGCGCACCGCGACGGCATTACCGCACTGGATCTGGCCGGTGATGAACTGGGTTTCCCCGGCAGTCTGTTCCTCAGCCACTTTAACCGTGCGCGTGACGCAGGCTGGCGCATTACCGTGCACGCCGGTGAAGCCGCAGGGCCGGAAAGCATCTGGCAGGCGATCCGCGAGCTGGGCGCAGAGCGTATCGGTCACGGCGTGAAAGCCGCACAGGATCCGCAACTGATGGATTTCCTGGCGAAGCATCAGATTGGTATCGAATCCTGCCTGACTTCCAACATACAGACCAGCACCGTGGCCTCTTTTGAACAGCATCCGCTGGCGATTTTCCTGCGTCACGGCGTGCTGGCTTCAATCAATACCGATGACCCGGCGGTTCAGGGCATTGAGATTGCTAACGAATATAACGTCGCCGCACCGGCTGCCGGGCTGACGCCAGACGAGATCCGCAAGGCACAGGAAAACGGCCTGACCATGGCGTTCCTGACCGACGCTGAAAAGCAGGCCATTCGCGACAAAGTATCGGCGTAACGCTTTCTGTGACAATAAAAAAGGGCGGAAATAATTTCCGCCCTTTTCTTTTCGATTCAACCTGTCAAACCGTTTTTACTTCTTCTTTCTTCAGCAGTGCCGCGGCTTCTTCACGTGCCACACGTTTGGCATAGCGTGAGGCCAGTACCGCGCACACCATCAACTGAATCTGGTGGAAAATCATCAGCGGCAGCACCATCGCCCCTACGGCGGCAGCCGGGAACAGCACGTTCGCCATCGGAATACCGTTCGCCAGACTCTTCTTCGACCCGCAGAACACAATGGTGATTTCATCTTTGGTGTTAAAACCAAACAGACGCGCCACGTAAGTATTGATGATCAGCACAATAGTGAGCAGAACAACAGAACAGCCGAGGATCGCCAGCAGCGACCAGCCGTTGATCTGATGCCAGATCCCCTGCACCACCGCTTCACTGAACGCCACATATACCACCAGCAGAATCGATGAACGGTCAGTGACGTTGACGATTTTCTTGTGACGCTGTACCCAGCCGCCAATCAGCGGACGACAAAGATGCCCGATGATAAACGGCACCATCAGTTGCAGCACAATAGAACCGATGGCGTGCAGGGTGTCAGTGGTGCCGCCCTGTGTATGCATCAGCAGGCCGACCAGCACCGGCGAGAGGAACACGCCAAGAATACTGGATGCCGACGCGCTGCAAATAGCCGCCGGAATGTTACCACCCGCCACCGAAGTATAAGCAATCGCAGACTGCACGGTCGCAGGTAGTGCGCAGAGATACAGGAAACCGTAGTACAACGTCGGCGTCAGGATCCCCACCGGCACCAGCCATTTCATGCCCAGACCGAGCAGCGGGAACAACGCGAAGGTGCTGAGGAACACCACTACGTGCAGACGCCAGTGGCTGATACCCGCCATGATCGCTTCACGGGAAAGCTTCGCACCGTGCATAAAGAACAGCAGCGCGATAGCGGCCGTGGTCAGGTAACCGAAGAAGGTTTTATAAATGCCTTCACACGGGAAAAATGAGGCGACCACGACAACACAAACCAGGATCAGCAAAAACTTGTCGATTTTCAGACGTTGTAACCAGGACATGAACCTTCCTTGCAAAGTGAATAACAAATGAAAAATAAAAGTGCCACCAAAGTGACACTTAAGAAGCGTAGACGACGTGTTAGTTCTTGATGACTTTCAGGGTCGCCTGTTGTTCTGAGGACTGCATCCCCAGTTCGAGCATTTCCATCACACGGATAGCATCCGCCGCCGGAACCGGATTGTCGCCCTGTCCGTTAATGGCATCCCGCACCCCGGCATAATAAGCCGGGTAATTGCCCGGAATGGTCAGCAGCGATTTTTCCGCCAGTACGCCGTCGTGGCTCAGCGTAATCACACCATCGCGCTTGTCGAATCCCCAGTCAGGCTGTGGCAGACGTTCACCGGCTTTCAGGCGGTCCTCCTGCGGATCCAGCCCGAATTTCACGTAGCTGCCCTTTTCGCCCTGCACGATAAAACGCGCAGTTTCGGCAACCGCATACACCGTACTGTGCAGCACCACGCGACGGCGCGGATAGGTCAGCACCGCGTTGAAATAGTCCACGGCTTTACCGCCGGGGCGCAGTACAGCCAGATCCGCCTGCAACGTTTCCGGCAGTCCGAACAATTGCAGCGCCTGATCCAGAAGATGCGAACCCAAATCGAACCAGATGCCGCTGCCCGGCGCATCACTTTCACGCCAGCGCTGCTGAACCTGCGGTTTGTAACGGTCGTAATGGGATTCGAAATAGACGATATCGCCGAGCGCGCCTTCTTCAATCAGCATTTTAACCGTGAGGAAATCCGAATCCCAGCGACGGTTATGAAATACTGACAGCACCTTGCCTTTTTCACGCGCCAGCGCGTCAAGCTCGCGGGCTTCCTCAAGTGTTACGGTAAAGGGTTTATCCACGATAACGTGCTTACCCGCTTCCAGCGCCAGTTTCGCCAGCGGGAAATGGGTGGTATTGGGCGTCGGGATCACCACCAGATCAATGGACGCATCGGCAAACAGCTTTTCCGGCGAATCTACCACCTCCACATTGGGCCAGTCCGCATGGACTTTGCCCGCATCGCTGCTGGAAACCACCGCCAGCTCGAGGCCGGGCGTGCCATCAATCAGGGGTGAATGAAAGGTTTTACTGGCGAAGCCGTAGCCGACGAGGCCGGTACGCAGGGTCTGAGTCATAGGATTTCCTTTATTTAACGGTCTTACCCGCTGGAGGCTAATCATCTGATTTGACACCAGCCACGCAGGATGAACAAGTGAAAAATTTGCCCTGTCTCTTTGCACCGCCCCCTGCGAACGGGGAAGGAGTTACCGCCCGATGAACGCATTAATATCTCGCGCCAGATCCAGCCGCATCCCCTGCTCCCATATCCTCTCTGCCCCTTCCTCCGACATCACCCGTGTCGCCAGCGAGATAAACTTCTGTTTAAGTTGCTCATCAGAAACCGGATTTCCCGGCGCACCTAGCGCGACATCAACCCGCAGGGTTTGCGACTGGCCAGAACGGGTGAAGAGCGTGACATCCGGCTCGCCGTCGGCGCTCAGGGTGTCGTCTTCCCGCAAATCAATCCGGCGGATCATCTCCAGCAAGGCCGGATCCTGACGTTTATCAGCGTCATACGCCGCCAGCCCTGCGTGTCCAAAGACCACACGGGCGGCGATAGCGTAGCGGATACTCATCTGCGCGGCGGCCAGCGTGGCGATTTCGTTGTCGCCGCACATGCCGTTGAGGAACGGACACAAGCGCACAACGATTTTTTCGATATCCTCCGCACTGGCATTCAGTCTTTCCAGCAAAATGCCGGTGGCGTCAATGGCTGAATGCGTGCCACGACAGGAGGCGTAAGGCTTGATGGAACAACGTTCCAGCTTCCAGATTTCCCCCAGTTGCGCGGTCAGCGCTTCCGGCGTTGCACTGGCAGGGGCCAGCGTGGAAAGGAATCCTCCCCATTTATCCCCGAATAACTGCGACGGGCCGCTGATGCCCTGCCTGGCGCTCAGCGCGGCCAGCACACCGCCTTCGGCAGCACGTCCGGCGTGCAGTTTTTTACTCTGCGAACCGTCGTGGATAAACGCCCACAAGCCGCCGCTGAAACTGCCGGAGATGCCTAACGCCGAACTGATTTGCGCCGCATTCAGCCCCATTAATTTTCCGGCTGCCGCCGCCGCACCAAACACGCCGCAGGTGGATGTCGAATGCCAGCCTGCGCCGTTATGTGGTGAATATCCGCCACAGGCTTCCAGCACGCGGCGCGCCACGTCATAACCGATCACGACCGCAGTAATAAACGCTTTTCCGCTGACCGGCTGCGGGCATAACGGCAGTACCGCCAGCAAAGCCGGAATCACCACCGCGCCGGAATGATCGCAACCGCCGGTATCATCAAGTTCCAGCGCATGCGCCGCCACGCCGTTAAGCAGCGCGGCGTTGCGCGGCGACGTCAGTTCGCGACAGCCCCACACCGGCGAAAGTGGCAACGCGCCTTCACCGAGGATCATCGCCGCCACCTGTTTTGCAACATCGCTGGCAGATCCCACCAGCCCCGCGCCGAGCGTGTCGAGGATATGCCGTTTGGCGCGTTCAACAAGCCGTGGCGGCAAATCCTCAAAACGGGTATTCACCACGAATCCGGCCAGAACCTGCTGTTGTGAAACATTACTCATGGCTGACTCCCGGCGCGGTGTGTTGCATCCAGATTTGCGCCGGATGCGACGCCTCGTTTTGCGGCTGATTCTGCGACCACCAGTCCGCGACTTCCCCGGCTGTCGCCACCCAGACGTCCGGGTGCGAAGTGATGTAATCCAGCAGTTCCGCCAGCACACCAATGCGCCCTGCCGTGCCGATCACTTCCGGATGCAGGCGCAGCACGTAACACAGGCCAAAACGGTGGAAACCGTCGAAATCCATCTTCATATTGCCGAGGGTATGGCGGTAAGAGGCAATCCGCGACTGCGCCGGAGGCACCGCCGGGCTGAGGTTGAAGGCAAAATACGGCTCGTCTTCCATTTCATAATGCAGCGGCAGTTCCACCAGCCGCGACGCCAGACCATCCTGCATCGGCTGGAAATAGGGTAAATCATCACCGCGCCAGCCGGATGTCCAGCTGAATCCTTCATCCGCCAGCACATCCGCAAAACCCGTCGCCCAGTTACCGGCGGGCAAACGAAAGCCGCGTGGCACTTTACCCGTCAGCGCTTTCAGCGCCGCTTTACCCCGTTGCAGGCTGTCAGTTTGCTGATGCAACGACAGGCCGTCAAAATGGACGAATTCATAGCCACAGGTCGCCAGCTCGTGACCGGCACCGTCTATATCACGGATCTTCTGCGGGTTTTCATCCGCCACAATGCCCGGCACACACCACGAGCTGCGCAGGTTTTTCTCCTCCAGCAAAGCCAGCAGCCTGTCGATGCCGCGCAGCGTGCCATAACGCCAGACGGACAGCGTTTTTTCGCGTCCGGCCACCGCAGGCACCTGACTGAGAATGCCGTGAATATCATTGAAATCAACAGTAATCACCACCGCAGAGCGGTAACCTGCGGGCCAGTTTTGTTCAGTCATTGGCATGCTCCTGCATCCACCAGTGCGCGACGTCCCGGCAACGTGCAAACCACACGTCATCCCGCGCTTTCAGGTGAGCAAAAAATGCGTCAAGTAGCATAATGCGTCCGGGTTTTCCGCTGATTTTTGGATGGAACAACGTGGTCAGGCTCAGCCCTTCATCCATCGCGCCATCGAATTCACGACACCAGTTATCCAGCGTCAGTTCATAGCTGGCGGTACGGTCTAAGCCTGAGGGGAAATTCGGCTCGCGGGTATAAGCAATAGAAGCGTAATCGTCCATTTCCCAGCGGCCCGGGATTTCCACCAGCGGGCGGTCATGCCCCGCAACCTTGATGAGATAAGGCCGGTCGTCGCCGCGCATACTGCTGGAATAGGTCACGCCCGCCTCCAGTAACATGGCGGGGGTTTCTGCATGCCAGTCACCGGAAGGCGTGCGAAAACCCTCGGCACGGATGCCGAGAAACTGCCAGAAAATCTCGCGGGATTTCTGCATCACCCACAACTGTTTCTCCGCGCTGATGGCGTAAAAAGACTCATGACGGTAACCGTGATACGCCACTTCATGGCCGCGTCCGACAATCGCCTGACACTGTTTCGGCCAGTTCTCCACGACCCACGCGGGGATGAAAAATGTCGCCGGAAGCTGGTGATCATCAAGCAAATCAAGAATGCGCTCCAGTGCGCGGTAGGGTCCGTAAGCGCCGAAGGTAAAGTAATCCGCTTTCTGCCAGAGGGTGCCGTTAAGCATCGCATCACCGGTCGGGCCGTCGAGGTCAAACGCCAGCGCCATGCAGCCGCGTTTGTTTTGCGGCCATAAACTGGCCGCCTGTTGTGAAATCGTCATGAGTCAGTCCGTCACCTGAGGTTATTTGCCTTTATTGATGGTCACTTCCTGGATTGCACCATCCTGCAAACCCCATTTGGTGAGGATTTTCAGATAGGTACCGTCGGCGATCATGTCGGTCAGCGCGCCTTTTACCGCGTCAATCAGCGGCTGGTCGTCCTTGCTGATCCCCATACCGGTCACCTGATAGGCAAAAGCTTTGCCCAGCGGTTTATAGGTGTCTTTCTCCAGATTCATGATGTACGGCAGGGTTTCGCTGCCCTGCACCACGCCTTCAATACGCCCCTGACGCAACTGGGTGCGCGCATCCGCCGTGCCTTCCGCGCCAATCACCACGATGGCGGGCTTACCTGCCGGAACGCAGTTAGCTTCACTCCAGGCCGCAATTTCAGCCGGGAATGTGGTACGGCGGCTGGTGCCGACTTTCTTGCCGCACAAATCCAGCATGGTATTGATTTCTTTGTGCGCGACGGTGGTATAGAACTGCGGTCCGCTGTTGTAGTAATCGACGAACGTGGCGATGTCCTGACGCGGTTTGGTGTCAGTCATACCGGATAAAATCATATCGACACGATGGGTGGCGACGGCGTTAACCATCTGTTCAAAGCCGATTTCCTGCCAGCTGATTTTGCGGTTCAGGCGTTTGCCGAGTTCCATGCCCAGATCGTAATCCATGCCGGTCAGATTACCGGTGGCCGGATCTTTGAATTCCAGCGGCGGATAGTTCGGCATCATCGCCACTTTAATTTCGTCTTTTTGCTTCAGCTCCGCCGCGCTGGCGACAGAAACAGCGCCGTTCAGCAGCACGCCAGCGGTAATGAGGGACAACAATGTTTTTTTCATGAAGGCATTCCCATAGTCAAAAGTTAACGTCAAAAGGGTCAGATCAGGACGGCAGAAATAAAGTTCTGCGTCCGTGGATTTTGCGGGTTGAGCAAAATGTCTTCCGGATTACCACTTTCTATAATTCCGCCCTCGTCCATGAAGACCACGCGGTTTGCCACTTCCCGCGCGAAACCTAATTCATGCGTAACCACAATCATGGTCATGCCTTCTGCCGCCAGGCCGCGCATCACCGCCAGCACTTCGCCCACCATCTCCGGGTCGAGCGCCGAGGTGGGTTCATCAAACAGCATCACTTTGGGTTTCATCGCCAGCGCCCTGGCAATCGCCACGCGCTGTTGCTGGCCGCCGGAAAGTTCCAGCGGATAAGCATCACGCTTATGCGCCAGCCCGACGCGTTCAAGCAGCGCCATCGCTTCCTGCGTCGCCTCTTTCACCGGACGCAGCAGCACCTGACATGGCCCTTCGATGATGTTTTCCAGCGCGGTTTTATCCGGGAACAGATTGAAACGCTGGAATACCATGCCGGTTTTCAGCCGCTGACGGGCAATCTGCCGGTCGTTAAGCGGATACAGCTTTTTGCCGTCCATGCGGTAACCGACCAGTTCGTCATCGACCCAGACGCCCCCGCTGTCGATGCGCTCAAGTTGATTGATGCAGCGCAGAAATGTGCTTTTCCCTGAGCCGGAAGGCCCGATGATGCACATCACTTCGCCGTGTTTAACCTCAAGATTGACGTTTTTCAGCGCCTGAAACTGATCAAAGTACTTATTAACGTTGACGGCTTTGATAATACTTTTCATGGTCAGGCTCCTGTCAGTGGCTGGTGCGGCGGCGGGTGCCACGGCCAAAATAACGTTCCAGACGGTTCTGCCCGAGCGACAGCACGGTCACCACCACCAGATACCAGATGCCCGCCACAAACAGCAGTTCCATTACCCGCGCATTGGCGAAGTAAATGGTCTGCGCGTTATAGAGCACTTCGGAATACTGGATCATGCTGGCAAGGCTGGTGGTTTTCACCATGCTGATGAATTCGTTACCAATGGGCGGGATAATCACCCGCATTGCCTGGGGCAAAATAATCCGCCGCAGCGCGTGCAGACGGGTCATGCCGATGGATTTCGCGGCTTCGTACTGCCCGAGATCGACCGAGATCAGCCCGGCACGCACCACTTCCGAGGTGTACGCGCCCTGATTAATGCTCAGGCCGAGCAGCGCGGCGGTGAACGGCGTCATGATATCGACGGTCTGAATGCTGAATACGCCGGGAATGGCGATGACCGGGAAAATCAGCGCCAGGTTAAACCACAGCAACAGTTGTAAAATCAGCGGGGTGCCGCGAAAAATCCACGTGTACCCCATCGCCACGCTGCGCAGGACCGGGTTTTGCGACATGCGCATCACGGCGATAATCACGCCGAACACGATCCCCAGCGCCATCGCCAGCACCGACATCACAATGGTATTGCCCAGCCCGAACAGAATGGCTTTGGCGGTCAGGAACTGCGCCACGTACTGCCATTCGATTTTGCCGTGCGCAAAGGCATTCACCAGCAACGCCAGCAGCAGCAGGATCACCACCGAGGCAAAAATCCGGCCGTAATAACGTTGCGGCACGTAGTGATATTCGCTGAGATCAATCTCTGCGCTTTTCGCACTTTCCGACATTTTCTGATAAGGGGTCATAAGCTTTCTCCCGCCCGGTTATAAAGACAAGCCAGCGTAGCCTGAAGCCCAATGCGCCTGCGCCTGCAGACGAATTTTCAGCCGCGCAATTTGCTCCGCCACCCGCACCGGCGCCGTGCCGCCTTTGCCGCTGCGGGCGTTGATCGCCGCTTCCAGCGTCAGGCATTCACGCACGTCGGCGCTCAGGCGGGCATCTACTGCCAGTAACTGCGCGTCGCTGACTTCGTGCAGCGCCAGATTATGTTGCTCACACACCTGCACCAGTTTGCCGGTGATTTCGTGGGCTTCCTTGAACGGCACGCCACGGCGCGACAGCCAGTCGGCCACTTCAGTCGCCAGCGTAAAGCCTTCCGGTGCCTGTTCGCGTAAACGCTCAACATTGACGGTCATGGTATCGACCATGCCCGCCATCGCAGGCAGCACTAACAGCAACTGTTCGACGGTATCCAGCGCATTACGTTTGTCTTCGATAAGGTCACGGTTATAGGAAAGCGGCAGGCCTTTCATGGTGGTCAGCATGGCGGTGACGTTGCCAATCAGCCGTCCGCTTTTGCCGCGCGTCAGTTCAGCGATATCCGGGTTTTTCTTTTGCGGCATGATGGAACTGCCGGTGGCGTAGCCGTCGTCCAGTTCAACCCAGCGGAACTGGCGCGATGCCCACAGACACACTTCTTCACTGATGCGGGAAAGATTGACGCTCAGCATACTGCCCGCAAACAGGAATTCTGCGACGTGATCCCGGCTGGCTACGGCATCAATCGAGTTCTCACAGGCACCGTCATAACCGAGATCTTTGGCGGAGAGTTCCGGGTGCAGGGCAATCGCAGAACCCGCCATCGCCGCCGCGCCCAGAGGCGACAGTGCGCAACGCTTATCCCAGTCCTGAAAGCGTTCAATGTCACGGCAAAAGGACTGCGCATGCGCCATCAGCTGATGCCCGAACACAATCGGCTGCGCCTGCTGAAGATGGGTAAAACCCGGTGCCAGCGTATGAATATGCTGTTCCGCCTGCTTCACCAGTGCAGTCTGAAGTTCGAGCAATGCCGCCACAATCTTGCGGGCGTGGTCGCGCAGGTAGAGGCGTAAATCGTTAGCGGTCTGATCATTACGTGAACGCCCTGCCCGCAGCTTGCCGCCGAGTTCCCCCAGCCGCTCGGTCAGGCTGCGTTCGATAAACGTGTGAACGTCTTCATCCCCCTGAACCGGCTGAATAATCCCGGCACGGAAATCCTTCGCCAGTTGTTTAATAGCCTCCACCATCAGGACGGTTTCATTTTCGTCGAGTAAACCGGCGCGGCTTAATTCATACGCATGGGCGCGGCACCCTTCCAGATCATATTCGGCAAGGGAAAAATAATATTCCGGGCTGCGCGATAATGCGCTTAATGCGGCGGCTGGCCCGTGTTTGAAGCGTGCTCCCCACAGTAATTCTGGCTGTTGCGACATAATTTTTTCCTTGTATGGCATAAATGTTGCAAACCTGGATCCGGTGGCATGTCTGACGGTAAGAGAAAATAAAACCCTTCCGGCAACATGACGAATGACACTGAACAATCTGAGGCTTGCAAGGTAATAACGAGTGAGGCTACGTGAATTTGATGGTGTAGATTTTAAAGGCGGGGGTAAATATTAATTATGGAAAGTCCACTTTCCAAATCAGGAAACACATCACCCGCAAAAAGTGATATTAACCAGCACAGCCTTGGCGTCGCCGATTTAAAACTTTTGCGCGTCTTTAAAACCGTGGTGGAAGCCGGTGGTTTTACCGCCGCATGCAATGAACTGAATATTGGTCTGGCGGCGATCAGTAAACAAATTTCTGATCTCGAAATCCGTTTTGGCATGAAACTTTGCACCCGAGGACGTGAAGGATTTTATTTGACCGAACACGGTAAAGTGGCTTATCAGGCCTGCCTTGATTTATTTTCATCCATCAATCAGTTTCGCGACAAACTCAATCACGCCCGTCATGAACTGTTTGGCGAGCTGAATATTGGCATCATCGATAACACCATCACTGACCCGCAATCGCCCGTAGTCAGTGCGTTGGGTGAGATTTACCGTCAGGCACCGAAGGTCAGTATTCGCCTGCACGCCACTCAGCTGGACGAGATTGAACGCGGGATTATCGACGGACGTTTTACCTGTGGCATCATGCCGGTGTATCAGGAAAAACCGGAGTTTGATTACTATTGCCTCTATCATGAAATGGCTTATCTTTATTGCGGCGACAAACATCCGCTGTTCAGCGTCCCTGCCGCTGAAATAAAAGAATCACAGATCAAATCGTCGCACATGGTGAATCATTTTTACGCCAATCACAGTAAAAAAAATATCTTTTCGGATGTCACTTCCACGCACGCCATTGCGGTACAAGTCGAAGCCGTCACCATGCTGCTGATGACGGGAAATTATCTCGGATTTCTGCCTGAACATTACGCCAGTGCATTTATGGGCGGAAATAAACTCCGCGCACTGATGCCGGAGAATATTGAAATTGCCACACCGTTCAGCCTTGTACTGAAAAAAGGCGCACCGTTTAATTCGGTGATGACGTTATTTTACAACGCCCTTAAACAGGCATTAATCCCCGTTCCTGAAGCCAGAGCCAGCTGACCGGCTTATGCACCCTTTGTATATCACTGTTTTTCTGCACCCTGAAGGTGCAAAGAAAGTCATGTTGTGGTGCGGATTATCACTTTTAATTATAAGTTCATTTACCTTCTTCTCATTAATTATCTAAAAATGTATAACATCAAAGCCCTGCATGATTTCCTTCTGCGATTTCAACTGTGGCGCAGTAATTGCTTCACCCACTTGTCTATACAGGGTTGCACATTAGGATTTTTATTGGCCGTCTTTTTCTCTTCCCACACCAAGCGAGGAAATTATGTCACCTTCTCAGACCTTTACGGGTTTCTTCAAAAACAAACTGGCTCTGGCCTGTTGTCTTGGCGCACTCAGCACATTCAGCCTGAGCACCTCCGCCGCTGCACCCGAAGCGGGCACGTTCAAAATGGGCATTGAACCCTGGCTGGGTTACGGCCAGTGGCACGTCGCACAAAGTCAGGGCATTTTTAAACAACAGGGGCTGGAGAAGGTCGATATCATTAACTTCGCCGAAGATAAAGACATCAACGCCGCCTTAGCCAGCGGCCAGATCGACGGCGCAAACATTGCCACACATACCGCGATGGCGATGGTCTCTGCCGGTTTGCCGATCAAAGTGGTGCTGTTACTGGATCAAAGTGAAACCGCTGACGCCCTGCTGGTGGGCAAAGACATCACCACGCTGAAAGATCTGAAAGGCAAGCAGGTGGCCTTTGAAGAAGGCACCACCAGCGACATTCTGTTGCACAGCGCCGTTAATTCTGCAGGTCTGAAATGGAGTGATATCACACCGGTGCCGATGCCAGCCGATTCTGCGGGCAGCGCGCTGATTGCCAAACGCGTCACTGCTGCCGTCACTTATGAACCCTATATTTCTGCCGCGAAAAAACAGGACCCGTCGCTGAAAATACTCTACAGCGGCTCTTCCGATCCCGGCCTGATTGGCGATGTGCTGGTGGTCCGTGATTCCGTACTGAAAGAAAAACCGGGGCAAATCGCTGCGCTGATCAAAAGCTGGGACGCCGCCCTGACCCACTACCAGGCCAATACCACAGCGGATCGTGCCATCATCGCCAAAGCAGTTGGCGCAACGCCTGCAGATCTGGAAACCGCGTTTGACGGCGTGAAATATTACTCGCTGGCGGAAAACAAACAGGTGCTCAGCCATTCCTTCTCCGACCAGACCTTCGCCCACGTGCTCAAAGCCGCCACCGCCGCCGGGCTTATTCCTAAACCGGTAACCGCCGCCGGGGTGATTGACGCCAGCTTCGTGAACAGCCTGCCATGAGTTCGCGTCGTAAACCGCTCAATCTGATGGTGATTGGCCGCCTGCCGTCGCGCAAAGTGTTCGTCGGCATTGCGGTCACGCTGTTCGTGATTCTGTTTCTTGCCTGGGGGCTGGCAACCCGCAGCGGCGCGATCCCGCCGATTTTCCTGCCCAAACTGACCGATGTCTGGCTGAAAATGGTCAGTCTGGCGCAGGACGGCACGCTATGGAGCGACATTAAAAGCAGCCTGTACCGCATCAGTATCGCCTTCGCGATTTCCTCAGTGATGTCGATTGTGATTGGCGTGCTGGCAGGCTGTTACGGTTTCTTCAAAGCGCTGACCGAACCGCTGGTGGACTTTATCCGTTACATGCCGGTGGTGGCGTTCGTGCCGCTGACCATTCTGTGGACCGGCACCGACGATGTGCAGAAATTCCTGATTATCTGGATCGGTACATTCTTCCAGCAGGTTCTGATGGTGATCGACGCCGTGAAACGGGTGCCCGGCGATTTTGTCGGTTTAGGCCGCACGTTAGGCATGCCGGATCGCAAAATCTTGTTCCGCATCGTTTTACCCGGTGCACTGCCGGGTATCTGGGACGCACTGCGCATCAGTCTCGGCTGGGCGTGGACGTGGCTGGTGCTGGCCGAACTGGTGGCATCCACGTCCGGGCTCGGTTACCGCATCGTGGTGTCGCAACGTTTCTTCCAGACTGACACCATCATCGGCTACATCCTGCTGCTGGGTATTCTGGGTTTAATCAGCGATCAGATCATGCGTGCACTTGAGCGCGTGCTGTTCCGCTACAACAAGAGGCGCGCCTGATGTCGGTGTTAACCATTTCCCATCTGCACAAAAGTTTTCAGGTTGGCAAACAAACGCGCGAAGTGCTGCACGACATCAGCCTGACACTGGCGGACAATGAATTTGTTTCGGTGGTTGGCACATCCGGCTGTGGCAAAAGCACCTTATTGTCGATTGCTGCAGGGCTTGAGGATTACGACAGCGGCGACGTTCAGGTGGATGGCAAAACCATTCGCGGCGCGGGCATTGACCGTGGCGTGGTATTTCAGTCTTACACCCTGTTGCCCTGGCTGACAGCGCGTCAGAACATTGAGTTTGCGCTGAAAGCCGCCGGATTCAGCCGCGCGGAATGCCGTGAAAAAGCCAGTCAGCATCTCGAACTGGTGCAACTGACGCAGTTTGCTGATGCCTGGCCCGCGGAGCTTTCCGGTGGCATGAAACAGCGTGTCGCCATCGCCCGTGCGCTGTCTTACCGCCCTAAAATCCTGCTGATGGATGAACCCTTTGGCGCGCTGGATGCCATGACCCGCCATCAGATGCAGGAATTACTGACCGGCATCTGGGAACAACACCGGCTGACCGTCATGTTCGTCACCCACGATATTGAAGAAGCGGTATATCTTTCTGACCGTATTGTGGTGATGGGTCCCGGCACGATTGCGGCGACTTACGACGTGCCGTTACCGCGTCCGCGCCGTGAGGAACTGACCGCCAGCCCTGAATTCACTGATCTGCAACGCCAGGTCCTGCACACTATCCGCAGCGGCCATCCCCGCGCTGCACTGGCCTGATAACCGGAGATTGACCATGTCTGCACCTTTTCAAGCCGTAACTTTTCATGATTTGAGTGATTCGTCTGAACTGCCAGCGGAGCTGTTCAAACGCACGGAAGCCGATTTGTCGTTTTTCACTGAGCGCGTTGCGCCGATCATTGAAGCGGTGCGTACCGAAGGCGATGCCGCCCTGCGCCGTTTTGCCCGCGATTTCGACGGCGTTACCGCGCCGCATATGAGCATTCTGGCGGAAGATACGGAATTCGAAACGGCGTTTGAACGCCTCGATCCGCAGGTGGTGGAATCGATCCGTTTCGCCGTCGAAAACGTCCGCGCCTTCCATGAAGCACAAAAACCGGAAGACATGTGGATGAAAGAAATCCGCCCCGGCGCCTTTGCCGGTGACCGCCATGTGCCCATCGATTCCGTAGCCTGTTACGTGCCACGCGGCAAAGGCTCATTCCCAAGCGTGTTACTGATGACCACCATTCCGGCGGTGGTCGCAGGTGTAAAACGCGCCATTGTCATCACCCCGCCTGGCCCCGACGGCAAAGTCGATGACGCCACGCTGGTGGCCGCTCGTCTGGTTGGCATTACCGAAGTGTACAAATGCGGCGGCGCACAGGGTGTCGCTGCCGTGGCATTTGGCACGGAAACCGTGCCGAAGTGCCTGAAGATAGTCGGCCCCGGCAGCCCGTGGGTGGTGGCCGCCAAGCGTCAACTCTCGAATCTGATCGACCCCGGCATTCCTGCCGGTCCAAGCGAAAGCCTGATCCTCGCCGATGACACCGTGGACGGTGCGCTGGCAGCGCTGGATCTGATCATCGAATCAGAACATGGCCCGGATTCTTCGGCGTATCTGGTCACCAGCAGCCGTCGGGTCGCTGAACAGGCCATCGCCGCACTGCCCGGTTACTGGGCGCAGCTCGATGAAAAACGGGCCGGATTCTCACAGGCCGTATTATGCGGAACCCACGGCGGCGTGGTGCTGACAGCAGATTTCACCGCAGCCGTTGAATTTGTTAATCAGTACGCGCCGGAACATCTGGAAATTCTGGCCGAAGAGCCGATGGCCGTGATGGGCAAAATCCGCAATGCCGGTGAAATCCTGCTGGGCAATTACACACCGATCACGCTGGGGAATTTCGTCCTCGGACCGAACGCAGTTCTGCCGACCAATGGCGCAGCGAAAACCGTCGGGCCGCTGTCTGTGTTCGATTACATGAAACGGATCTCCGTAGGCTATGTCACCCGCGAAGGCTATCAGCCGCTGGCCGATAAAGCACACGCCTTTGCATTGTATGAAGGATTCCCCGGCCACGCGCTGGCGGTATCGGCTTTACGCACTGAGATCATCAACAAAAAAGGCCAGTAACGATGAGCAATATGACGGGCAGTGAACCGCTGGCCGCGCAGGCGCGTCAGTTAGTGCAGGCGGGAGAATGGCAGCAGGCGGCAGACGTTTTGCGCCAGCTTATCGGCGAAGTCACCGGCGTGGCTGCCGGTCAGCTCACCATCAACCGCGATCAGTACAGCCTCAACTCTCTCAACGGCACCGTGACCCTTGAGGATGGCCGCGCCCTGTTCTTCAAATATCACAATGAAGAAGGCGAAGATAAAACCATCGAGGAGTATTACAACGCAGAATTGCTGCGTGAAAGCGGCTTTCGCGTGGATGTTCCTGTCTATGCCTGCGGCGAGCCGGGGCGGCAGATTCTGATGTACACCCTGCGCCATGACCGGCGCATGGCGGACATCTGCCGCGATATCGAACAGCAGCAGGCGTGGGACCAGGAAGCGGAAATCGAAGAGGCACAGCGCCGCGCTGACCGCGATATTCTGACCCATACCCTGCCGACGCTGAAACCCGGCTCAGTCAGTGCGGTGGCGGCCGAACCTGTCCATCAGTTGTTCTATCACCGGCTAATTTCTCCGGAAAACCCGGAAATCACCGCGGGTTTTGGTGGTCGCGTGGCCCGTTTTTACGTCGGTAAAACCTTCCGGCTGGAAGATGAGGAACTGGAATGGCAGACGCTGAGCAACCTGCGATGGGTAATCAACGGCGTGGCTTATCAGCACAGTTTACGCCAACTATTCAGTGAAGCAGGCGTCCGCCTGGCACCGGCGGCACTGGCAGATCACGGGGTGATTACCGCGCACGGTGACGCGCATAATGCCAACGTCTGGTACGACACCACGGAGGAAATCCCGCAACTGGTCAGCTTCGACCCGGCGTTTGCCGGTCGTAATATTCCGGCGCTACTGGCGGAAATCAAAGCCACATTCCACAACATTTTTGCCCATCCGCTGTGGCTGTATGAACCTTCACGCTGCGGCGAACTTTACAAAGTGACCGTGATGCGTCGCGGCGACACGTTATATGTCGATCATAACTGGCAGTTAACCCCGCTGCGCGCGGCGTTTTTACGTGACAAAGGCGAGGAATACTGGCAGCCGTTACTGACGCAACTCGCCCGCCACGGCTGGCTGCCACCCCACTGGCAGCGGATCTTCCGGCTCGCCATGTTCTGCTGCCCGACGCTGGTGCTTGATTTACGCGCCGGGGGGTTTCAGCGGCCATACGCCAACCAGTTCCGCCCTCGGGCTGGCAATGGCCGTCATGCTCGGCAGCGAACCGGTCGAAGATACCGATGAGTTCAGCGACTGGCTGGCGCGGATAAGCCCGGTGGGGAGACCCTGATGGCCTCTCCTTTCTCCCTGCAACGTTTCTCGCTGCAAGGCAGGCGGGTACTGATCACCGGCAGTTCACGCGGCATTGGTCAGGCCCTGGCTTCAGGTATGGCACAAGCCGGAGCCAGCGTCATTGTCTGCGGGCGTGATATCACCACGCTGAATGCCGTTTGCGAACAAATCCGCCAGCAAGGCGGTGACACCACGCCGCTGGTACTGGACGTCACGCAGCCCGCCACTTTTGCCGACGCTTTCGCCTCCCTGCCCGCACCGCCGGATGTGCTGGTTAACAATGCCGGTACTGAACAGTTATGCCCGTCGATGGATGTCGACGAAGTGCTGTGGGACCGCATTCTGACCACCAATCTTAAAGGCGCATTTTTCTGCGCCCAGGCCGCAGCACGGCTGATGGCTGAAAATGGTGGTGGCAGCATCCTGAATCTGTGCTCCCTGACCAGCCAGGTCGGCGTGCCCGGCGCTGCTGCTTACGGCGCATCTAAATCGGCGATGGTCGGCCTGACACATACTCTGGCGACAGAATGGGCCGGTAAAAACATCCGGGTGAACGGCATCGGACCGGGATATTTCAAAACAGACCTGACCGCTGAGTTTTATGACAACGCCGCCTGGTGCCGGCAGATGCAGGCAAAGATCCCGCTGGGAAGATTTGGCGAACTGGAAGATCTGATCGGCGCAGCGGTATTTCTGAGCAGCCCGGCCGCGGCGTATATCACCGGGCAGGTGCTCTATGTGGACGGGGGATATCTGGCGGGGATCTGATGTCAGACGACGGGTTGGCTCAGGCCCCGTGCAAGCTTGGCGTTCAACCGGAGTGTACATAAGTTACTGTTTTGTTCTGTAATACCCC